>CAYXPO010000106.1:3424-10760 GCA_964466925.1 uncultured Nitrospirales bacterium | reverse complement strand
GGTCCGTGAAAGACGCCTCATTCATCATCGCCAAACGCGCCTATCACACCGTGGTGATTCCACCTTTAAGCGAGAACCTCAACATCAAGACCGTCGAATTGCTGGAGCAATTCTTGGGGAACGGCGGACTGGTTCTGTGTTGCGGCGATGTTCCCGCGCGGGTGGACGGACAAACCTCGGACCGTCTATCGGCCTTGGCCAAGCACAAGGGTTGGAAACAGATCGAGTCCGCACAACTGGCCTCGGAATTGGCCATGCGCAACAAGGAAGGATTCATTGTGCGGCGTGCCGAGGGAGACAAGGGTATTTTGTACCATCAACGCCGCCAATTGGCCGATGGTGATCTGCTCTTCCTCGTGAATACCAGCATCGAAGCCCCAACCACGGGAATCGTGGAAAGCACCGCGAAGAGCGTCCAGGAATGGAACCTGGAAACCGGCGCCATCGCACCCTATGCCTATGCACAAAGCGCCAAGGGCGTTTCGGTGAATTTCAACCTGCCGCCCTGCGGAAGCCTCCTGCTGATGCTCTCCGGCGCGCCCGGCGATCCGGCGCCCGCCCCGGATAATGCCGCCACCCCCGTCCTCGCTTCGGGAAGTCCGGAAATCCGGCGTACAGCGGTCAATGTCCTTACCCTGGACTACGTGGATGTGAAGGTGGAGGATACCACCAAGGAAAACATGCTGTTCCACCGCGCCTCCGAACTGGTTTTCAAGAAAAACGGCATCAACCGGAACCCTTGGGACCATGCCATTCAGTTCAAAGATGAATACATCAGCAAAACTTTCCCCAAGAAGAGCGGTTTTGAAGTCACGTACCGCTTCACCATCGAAGGCGACGTGCCGAAGCCTCTGTATTTCGTGATGGAACGTTCCGATTTGTATACGGTGCGCTGCAACGGCAAGAAAATCGAGGCCCCCGAAGGCGCCTGGTGGTACGACCGCTGCTGCGGAAAGATGGATGTCTCCGCGCTGGTCAAGCCGGGCGAAAACCGAATCACCGCCAAGGCCGAGCCCTTCACCATTTACCACGAAATCCAGCCCGCGTACGTGATCGGTGATTTCGCCCTCAAGTCCGCGGACAAAGGGTTCGTCATCACCGCCCCGCAACCTCTCGCCCTCGGCCCCTGGAACACCCAGGGCGCGCCCCTCTACGGCGATGCGGTTTCCTACACCCTGAAATTCAACGTGCCGTCCTTGGCGAAACACTACCGCGTGAGCCTGCCGAAATGGTATGGCAGCGTCGCACTGGTCAAAGTGAACGGACAGGATGCCGGGCACATCTACCGCCAGCCCTGGGAGTGCGATGTGACGAAGAATATCACCACGGGCGAAAACACCGTGGAAGTGCTGGTGTATGGCACCTTGAAAAACACCCTCGGCCCGCACCATGAAAATCCGCCCCTCGGCATCGCCAGCCCCGACATGTTCCGCAAAGGCCCCGAAACAGGACCGCCTCCCGGCGCGGAATACAGCACCGTCGGCTACGGCCTCTTTGAACCGTTTGAATTACTGGCGGGAGAGTGAACCGGGTATCGGGTATCGGGTATCGGGTGTCGGGTGTCGGGTGTCGGGTGTCGGGTGTCGGGTGTCGGGTATCGGGTATCGAAGACACTGGAAATAAGAGGAAGTCTGGGATGAATGGGATTCCCCGGACCCCGGACCCCGGACCCCGATAGCAAATGGGAGAGTCTTGATGATGCGATACACTTTTCTGTTAGTTGTGCTGCTGGGCACAGCAGGATTTCTTTCCGCCCACGCGGTTGAAGTCGTACCGTTCGACGTCAAGCTCGAAACGGTCCAAAAATTCTGGGACGGGACCTACGATTGGGCGCAGGTGTGGGCCGGGGCGATTCCCGGTGCGGGCCGGGACGGTCAACCGGCCATCCTCATCACCACCCAGAAGGAAAACAACAAGAGCGATGATTATTATTATGGGGTCCATACGCTGCGCAGTGATGATCTCGGCCAAACCTGGACCGCGCCGGAACCGCATCCGGAACTTGAACCGCATCAAAATCCCGATGGCACCATCAAAGGGCTCTGCGATTTTGTTTCCGGATATCATCCGAAAACAGGAAAGTTCCTCATCACCGGCCATACGGTCTTCTACGCGAACGGACGTTTGGCTCCGCCGCCTTATCCCCGTGCCACGGCGTATGCGGTCTATGACCCCAAAACCAACCGCTGGACGCAATGGGGCGAACTTGACCTGCCGGACAAGGAAAAGTTTTACAATTCCGGGTCGGGGATGTGCCAATGGGTGATCGAGCCCGATGGCACGCTGCTCTTGCCGGTCTATTACAAGGAAAAATCCGCGGATAAACGGGAATGCTATTCGGTGACTGTGTTGCGCTGTGCTTTTGATGGAGAACGCCTGACCTATCTTGGCCACGGTGATGAATTGCACCATGACACGCCGCGCGGCCTCTGCGAACCGTCCCTGGCGAAATTCCAGGGGAAATACTACCTGACCCTCCGCAACGATGAGCGCGGGTATGTCACCCATGGCGTGGACGGCCTGCATTTCGCGCCGAAGAAGCCCTGGACCTTCGACGACGGCGCGGAACTCGGCAGCTACAACACCATGCAGCATTGGATTGCCCATGAAAAGGGATTGTTCCTGGTGTACACCCGGCGCGGCGCGAACAATGATCACATCATTCGCAATCGCGCGCCGCTCTTCATGGCCCAGGTGGACCCTGAACGTCTCGTGGTACTGCGCGCCACCGAACGCGCCCTCGTTCCCGAGCGCGGGGCCAGTCTCGGCAACTTCGGTGCCGGCAAGATCAACGAGAACGAATTCTGGGTGACCGTGGGTGAATGCATGTACACCCCCGAATGCGAAAAACGCGGCGCCGACGGTTCAATGTTCGCCGCGCGGGTACTGTTTCCCCGGTAGTCCCTCCAGACCCCGCCCCTATCTTCTGCCCATTTCAATCCTGTTTGTCTCGTTAGCCTGTCCACGACGTCTATTGCGTCCACTCCGTCCATCCGGTCCATTTCCCCCCGCTTCTGGAAAAAACACAAGGAAGTGGTTTATAACGTCCTTGTTATCCACAGACATGATGTAAGCGGAGAGAAAACGATGACCGCCATTCCACGGACTTCATTGATTGCGCTTTCAATCCTTTTCGTGTACGGGGCATACGCCCAGGAGGCGCCCGCCGTGTGGTATGAAGCCAATTGGGACAGTTTGAAACAGTACAAAGTACCGGCGTGGTATCAGGACGCGAAGTTCGGCATCTTCATTCATTGGGGCGTGTATTCCGTTCCGGCCTTCGGCAATGAATGGTATCCCCGGGACATGTACCGGCGGGACTCCCCGGTATTCAAGCATCATGTCACGACCTTCGGGCCGCAGAACCAGTTCGGCTACAAGGAATTCATTCCGCGGTTCAAAGCGGAAAAATTCGATCCGAACGCTTGGGCGGAACTTTTTCACAAAGCCGGGGCGAAATACGTCGTGCCGGTGGCGGAGCATCATGACGGCTTCGCGATGTACGATTGCGGAACATCGGAGTGGTGCGCCGCGAAAACGGGCCCCAAGCGCGATATCATCGGCGAACTTGCCGCCGCGGTCCGCCAGAAGGGCATGGTGTTCGGCCTTTCTTCGCATCGCGCAGAACATTGGTGGTTTTTCAACGGCGGCATGGACTTTGACTCGGATGTCAAGGACCCGAAGAACCTCGGCCTCTATGGGCCCGCGCAATCGGACAAAGTCCAGCCGGATGCCGCGTTTCTCGACGACTGGCTGGGCCGCACCCGCGAACTGGTGGACAAGTACAAGCCCCAGATTGTCTGGTTTGACTGGTGGATCGAGCAGCCCGCCTTCAAACCGTATCTCCAGCAATTCGCGGCCTATTATTACAACCGCGGCCTCGAGTGGAAGCAGGGCGTCGCCATCAATTACAAGAACGAGGCCTTTCCCCCGGAAGCGGCCGTGCTGGACATCGAGCGCGGCAAACTCGGCGCCACCCGTGATCTCTTCTGGCAAACCGACACCTCGGTCAGCATCCGGTCCTGGGGTTACATCGAGAATGACCGCTTCCGCTCCACCGCCTCGCTCCTCCATGAACTCATAGACATCGTCAGCAAGAACGGATGCCTTTTGCTGAATGTCGGCCCGCGCGCGGACGGCACGATTCCGGAAGAAGCGCAGAAAATCCTGCTTGAAATGGGCGAATGGCTGCGGGTGAACGGCGAGGCCATCTATGGCACGCGCCCCTGGTGTATCGCCGCCGAAGGCCCCACGGAAACCCGGTCGGGATCGTTTTCCGATCATAAGGAAAAGGCGTTCACCGCGAAGGATATTCGCTTTACCACAAAGGGTGATACGCTGTATGCGATTGCCCTTGGCTGGCCGGAAAAAGATTTTCGGATAGCCGCCCTCGGAAGGAAGCAATTTGCCCGGGGGATCATCGCCGGCGTGAGTATGCTGGGTTCCCATGAAACCCTCTCATGGAAGCAAACCAAGCGTGAATTGCGCGTGACCCCGCCCGCCGTACGGCCCTGCGAGCACGCCTATGTGCTCGAAATTTCCTTGCGGAAATGATCGTAGATGCCGCCGAAGGCGCCGTTGCTGAGAATGAGCACCACATCGCCTTCCGTGGAGGTCTGCACTACTTCCCGTGCCATGCCGGCGGGATCATCGCGGTACTGCGCGGCGATGCCGCGCGCGGCGAGGGTTTCTGTTAATGCCGCGCGGTTCAGCCGGATTTCTTCCGGGATGCGCTCCGCGCGGTGAATGGGGCCCAACCACACCTCATCGGCCCCGGCAAACGCTTCTTCCAACGCGTGTTGAAACTGCCGGGTCACCGTTGTGTTGCTGCGCGGCTCGAAAAGCACCCGCAGGCGTTGACCCGGCCACCGCATCCGGGCCGCCGCGATGGTTTCGCGGATGGCTGTCGGATGATGCGCAAAATCGTCCACAAACGTAATCCCGCGCGCCTCCAAAAACACCTCCATGCGCCGCCGCACGCCTTTGAAGGTGCGCAACGCTTCGGCAATCGGCCCGCGCGCCGCGCCCAGCCGTTCCGCCGCCGCCACCGCCGCCAGAAGGTTTTGAAGATTGTGTCTGCCCGCCATGGGCGATTCAATGTCCGCCCACGGGGTGTTATTATGGAAGACGCGCATCCGCTGGAGGCCGTTTTCCGAGCCGAGGTGCTCCCCGCGCCACTCGGCGGTTTCGTGGAATCCATAGGTGACCACCGGCGAGAACGCATGGTCTTTCAAATGCAGGGCATGATTGTCGGCGCAGAGAATGAGGCCGCCGTTTCGCGGAATCTGCCGGAGCATCCGCTGGAAGGCGAGTTCGATCTCCGCCAAATCCTTGTAGATATCGCCGTGATCAAATTCCACGGACGTGACGATGGCGATATGCGGCAGATAATGGAAGAACTTGGCGCGCTTGTCGAAAAACGCCGTGTCATATTCATCGCCTTCGATGACAAACGGCGCCCCTTCCGGCCCCAAGCGCGCGGAATGCGCGAAATTCAGCGGCTGCCCCCCGATGAGGAAACCAGGGTGCAACCCGCAGCATTCCAGCACGTGGGCGGCCAAGGCGGTGGTGGTTGTTTTCCCGTGGGTTCCGCAAACGGCCACCGGGCGGCGCAACCGAAGTACATGCTCCTTAAGCCATTCCGGGAGGCTCATGTAACGAAGGCTGCGTTCCAGGGCCGCTTCCACCTCCGGATTGCCCCGGCTCAGGGCGTTCCCCAGAAGCACCACATCGGGGCCCCAGTCCAGGTTTTCCGCCGCGTAGCCCTGTGACACAGGCACTTCCAACGCCCGCACCATGTCCGAAGTGGGGGGGTACAAGGGATTGTCGCTGCCCCGTACCTCCCATCCCGCTTCCAAGGCCAGCCGTGCCCCCGCCACCATCGCTGTGCCGCCAATCCCGGAAAAATGCACTCGGGGACGTCTCTCCGTCATCGGATTACAATCCTTTCAGTATAAGTTCAATCTGGAACCAGCAAGTATATCAGAAGTCGCCAGAAAGGGTATGGGGGGTGGAATTCTGGCCAGGGCAGACGTTTTTAATGTTGTGGAATGATGGAATTTCTCTTTTGTCTATTCGGTGTTCCTTTTGGGCGCAACCGTATCATAACGAACCCCCTCGAAAAAGTTATGCAACAGCGTGAAACGCCCTTGCGCCGCACTCGATACAGACTTTCCCGCGTCACTGCCGGGGAGTTAAATGCGTCTGCCGTGAGCAATGGATACTCACAGCGACCATAATTGTTATTCCAGCGGCGAAGATAAGCCACAGCGCGTCCATGGGAGAACCCGTTGCTTGAATTGCTACCGTTCTGGACGCATCGTTCGCTTTGAAGGTAATGAACAACGGCCGTTCTGTCACTTCAAGTGTGTCATCCAACACTACCTTTTCATAATCCGAGCCGATGTCATGAATAATCACCGGTCCCTCGGTCTTATCCGTTTCAATATGCACCCGCGCTTTGCCCCATGGGCGCAGCATGGGTTCAAACCACAACACCAAGGCCGATTCGCCGTTTTCCCGGCGGTAAAGGGCGGTGCGCAGTTGGCGGGCGGCCAATCCGCCAGACACCTTTAGTAAATCCGGACGGGCAGTGCTGTGGCTGCAATGGCGGCTGAAGAGACGATAGGCATGCGCGGAAGGTTTCCAGCGGTCATCCGGGCCCAGCAATCCGAAAAAACGTTCCGAGTCCAGTGGGAGTTTGGCCTGAGACCCTGCATCGGCGTCGCGGAAACAGTACCACACAATCATGTCGAATCCGAGCGCCGTGGCGGTGGTGTATGCTTTGATGACATGGTCCGCCAATTCTGCGCTGCCGCTGGCCCAGGGATAATAGCCACCGTCGGGCGATCCGACTTCCGTCACCCAGGCCGGGCCGGGGTGGTTGTAGCGGTGCGCGGCCCCGAGCACTTTCGCGAATTCGGGCGCATAGTGTCTTGGATGCGTCACGTACAAATGGCAACTGGGATGCTGGACCTGCGCGAGCGCGCCCGAAGCATGCAGTCCGTCAATGCCCGCCGGCATGAGCGCGCCCGCGGCGCAGGCCATGGCGGTGCCGACGATCCGCGCGGAAGCATCCGTTTCGCGCACCGTTTCCGCGGTCTGTTTCGCCAGGGAATAAAACTCCTCCATGGAGCCCGCCCAGAACCGCGCCATATTCGGCTCGTTCCAAATCTCCCAGGCATACACCCGCCCCTTGTACCGGTCCACCACCCGCCGCACGTATTCCAGAAACAATGGCACGTCCGCCGGGGCAATATACGGACAGCGCGTCTTGCCCACGGGGTCCTGTTCCACGGCGTCATTGTCAAAATCCAAAAGGGCAATTAAGCGTTTG
>CAYXPO010000106.1:0-3414 GCA_964466925.1 uncultured Nitrospirales bacterium | reverse complement strand
CGTGCGCCACGGCGGCATCCACATAACCGTCTTTCATGGCAAGATTCCATTGGTCCGGCGCGGGCTGCGCGCTGCTCCAGTGAAAATCCGCGCGAAGCGCCTGCACCCCCAGATCATCCAGGAGCTTGTATTCTTCTTCCGACTCGGAATAGCCTGCGTGACACACCGCCATCGGCGCATCCAGCACCGGATTTGCGGGTTGTTTCAGGAAGCGCGGCGGCCCGGCGGTCTTATACACGAGTAATCCCCCGGGAACCACCGCCAGGAGTAAAGCCACGCTGAAAACGAAGGCGGAAAGAATTATCCCGGCGGGCCGGGGAGAAGAAAGAATTCGCGCTTCCCGTCCCTGCTTTTGCGCGCGCCCCGCCAATACGGCTCCCAGTCCCCAGACGGCGAGGAATGCCACAAAGAAAACCGTGCTCCCCCGCGCAAGGGTTTTTTCCATGCCCCCCGCCTGTTGGAAGTGAACAATCAATCCGGAGAAGGCAAATCCCGCCAATCCAAGAATCCACCCCAGTGTCATGATAAGGCAGGAGAGGGCATACGAAAATCCACACTGCCGGACGGTGGCGCACATGAGCGCGGGAATGAGATACCCCAGTGCCAGCGACAAGGGCCAGGAGGCACCGTCAGGAACAACCAGGAGCAGAACCGCCAATGCGGCATGCGTGAAGAGCCTGAAGCGAAACCGCGCCGCCAGCAACAGCACACCCGCCCCCGCAAAAAACACCGGAGCGAGGAACAGGTCGAGAAACAGCGGGAATTTCTCCGTCAGGTTTCCCGTATGTATGGTGCAATACAGGGCGCGGATTTGAACCGAAAGGATCATGCCAAGCAACGCCAACCCTTCGATTGCCGGAAGGATGCGCATCCACAGCGGGCGCAGGGGCCGCGTGGAAGGAATCTCGGCGCGGGGCTGGCGCAGGGTGAACAGGGCCATAAGCGCATGCGCCACAATCGAGGCGGTCCAAAAATAGACCAACCATGCCGCGCCGGACGCCAGCCCCATAACCACCCCCCACAATACCACCGCCGCCAGCGCAATTCGTCCTGTGGCCGCCCAACCGGCGCTTTTGCGTGCCGCCGCGCGGCCCCGCAGATGCACGGAGAGGTCCGCCGCCAACACAAAACTCATGGCCACGCTCCACCCATACAAAGGCCCTGAAAGCGGCAGCACCGGATGAAACGGGTTTTGAAAAACCGCATGGAAGAGCAAAACGGTTTGCAGCAGGCACGCCATCCAATGGAACGGGACTTCAAGCCGGATCAAGGCGCTGCATAGTGTTGCATTAAGCGAACCGGCCCCCAAAAGTATCATCACCGCGAACGGTGCAAGGGCCAGAATCCCTCCCCAGGTATTATCCACATTCAGCGGGCCACTCGAGGACAGCACCCAAAACAAATGGAACCCAAGCAATACAAATACTTCGCACCATGCGAATCCGCGCATGAATACCGCGGACAGCCTGCTTCCTGAATCACTTCCGGCGTGATTTTCCGCCACGATATTTCTTGCCACCCCTTCAGGTTGATCATTCATGGATTTTTATCCCTATGTATATGCATATACTGCATTTTCCGCACACACCGGATATGGACCCACTATCCTCCGCAACGGGTTTCGATGTCCTCGCCAGGTCCGGTGGTGGAATTGTCAGGGAATGACACAGCGCAGCAGATCCGCAACCAAAGAATGGAACGCGGATAACCGGCCTTCGCCCCAAAGGGGCTATGGCCCGGCAGGCGCGGATTTGGCGGATTTGCACGGATACGAAAGAGGAACCACAGATTGCACAGATTGCACAGATTTTTGGAAGTATCTCGCGCGAAGCCGCGAAAGGCTGGAATCGAACGGATTTGTATAGACAGGAATTAAGTCATATCAGCATAGCTATTTATGTGAAGCATGCGGACAATTTCTTTGTGAAAATGCAAGAAATTGACAGGCAGTAGCACGGACACTGTTCGGCGGTTTATCAGCAGAATGCATCCGGCGGCGCATTGACCGCCGGATGCAGGCAGATTTGACTGTGGATCAATTGGCGAAGGTGTGGCATTCGATGCAGTTGATTCTCTTGTCCGTGACATGTTTTTTGTGAACTTTGGTGAAGAGTTCACTCGGCGGCCATTCGCCGGATTGGTCTTTGTGGCAACTGGCGCACAGGGGTTTGTTGTTGCGGGTGGGTTTGGGCGTATAGCCCAGCGCGTCGAAGTCCATCCGTGTGCCGCCGTTATGGCAGTTGTTACACTGGAGCGCCTGCGAACTCGGCGCCACTTCATGATACAAGCCCATGAAACGTTCCGTTGGGACGAAATCATATCCGTGGGCCAGCGGCAGGCCAACCTCCGCGGCGCCCTGCCGGAGGGCGCGGTCCACATCGCCGGTCTGGAACAGGATGCCTGCTTTGACCGGAAGAATGGCCTTGGTGTCCACGTCGCGCCCTTGAACCGCCGTGTGGTGCTTGAAGGCGTGAATCTTCGCGCCCGGCTCGGTGACATTGCCCCACGGCGCGGCCATGGTGACATATCCCGCTTCGTTCGGAAGGGCCGGGTCCATGAAGTTGTAGATGTAGGAGGTGCCATTAAAGAACCCGTACTCGGGGATCACATTGGCTTCGCGGTCTATGTGGGGCTCGTACAACTGTTTTTTGACATCGATCTCGGCGGGCTGGCTGAAATCGCGCAGCATGTCCGTCGAATTGCCCCGGGCATAGGCGGGAATATGGCACACGGTGCAATTGACGCGCTTGGTGTGTTTGTTCAAATCCGCGGAATCATGCGGAGAAGAAGCATGGCATTTGGTGCAGTTGACCGCGACGTCCAAATCCGTCGCGCGCATGTCAACGCCGCGTCCGGCAATGCGGTGATTCTGCACGGTGTGACAGTCAATGCACACCAGTCCCGCGCCCCCCGCCTCCGGTGGCGCCATATGAACGTCAAAGGAGGCACTTGCGGGATGGCGGTGGGCTTCTTCCAGATCACCGCGCTTATTGTTGTTGCCGCCGCCCGCGTAGGCGTGGCAGTTGAGGCATTCTCCCCTGCCCGGAAGCTTAATGTCCGTGATGGCCTCCAGCAGGCTGACGGTCATTTTTTCCGGGGCCGGCACAAACTTCAGTTTGGCATCCACCAGCGCCACTTTGCGCTTGTAGTTTTCCGAGTGGCACATCAGGCAGTCTATATTGTCCAACTGCGCGCTGGTCGGGTCCGGAAGGGGTTTATCGCCCATGCCCACATGGCATTGTGCACACCCGCCGTCCACTTTCACTCCTTGGAGGTTGGTTAATTGGCCGATCCAACTGATGTCCGGATAGGTGCAGAAATCATTGATGCCGCCCAGTTTTCCGCCTTCGGTCATGTTGGTGACGTACGGCGTTTCCCCCTTGAACTGGTAATGGAGGGAAGCGTGGGTATCCA
>CAYXPO010000105.1:7689-10877 GCA_964466925.1 uncultured Nitrospirales bacterium | reverse complement strand
AGTCAGATTTGGACGATTTCGAGGACGCCATTCAGTATCATTGCGCGCTTCAATCCCGTTCCGCCTATTTGATTGCGCGAAATCCAAAGGATTTTCCCGATAGCGGCCCCGCGTTGGTTTCCCCGGAGGAATTTCTGAGTATCGTGAACTCAGAAGGCCCAAGGAAAGGATCTGTCAAATGAGCAGGATACAAAAACAAATAATCACACGGCGGACGATGCTCCAAGGGATGGGGGCCGTGCTGGGAAGCGGTTTGGCGGCACCGATGCCTCAGCCAATGCATGTGGCCGCAGCGGCCAAGGAAATCGTACCGGCTCCCCCGGTGCGCATCCCCGCGTGGTACTACCAGCACTTTGACGCGGATTTCGATCGGAGCGTGCCGGAGAAGGGTTTTGGCGGGTGGAAAAAGCAGGAACTGGAATTCTCCCTCAATCACACCGCGCTGGTGGTAATGCATGCCTGGGATGCGGGGACTCGCGAGGCTTTTCCCGGCTGGTGGCGGTGCGTGCCTTATATTCCTCGTGCAAACGAAATACTCAACACAGTGTTTCCTGATCTATTATCGTCCATTCGTGAATCCGGCCTCACTTTATTTCATGTTGCGGGGGGCGGCGACTATTACAAAAAATACCCCGGTTATCAGCATGCGGTTTCCTTGGCAGGGCCGCCCGAACCCCCATCCGAGAAAGTTTCGGTGGACCCCGTGCGGCAGCAACTGGATCAGTTCCGAAACGAGCATGTATTTGTGGGCAAGCACAATCAGGCCGATGTAAAACGCGGTTTTGACCGCCTCGATTTCGCGCCGCAGGCCAAGCCGGTGGGCGAGGAAGGCATTGCGGAAAACGGCCGCCAACTCTTCGCCCTGTGCAAGGAGCGCAGCATCAATCATCTGGTATATTGTGGTTTCGCGATCAACTGGTGTTTGCTGCTGTCGCCGGGGGGGATGGCGGAAATGCAGAAATATGGGATAATGTGTTCCGCGTTGCGTCAGGCCACGACGGCCGTCGAGAGCAAGGAAAGCGCAAAGAAGCAGTGGGCCAAGGAATTGGCCTTGTGGCGGGTCGCGCTCGCCTTTGGATTTGTGTTCGACGTGGATGATTTCACCCGCGCCGTCAAGACGCGGCGCGCGTAACGTCCTTTAAGGAGAAGTGGAGTGAGTGCCCTTATGGAACCGTGGGATTACCTCGTGGTCACTGCATCGAACGCCGCCCAAGCCGAAGCCTACGAAACACAGTTGCGCCTGCGCCGCGATTTGGGATTCCTGAGCGATGCGCGCGAAGTGCTGGTGGTGGCGGACCCGGGCGGGCAACGCATCGGGAGCGGCGGCAGCACAATCTATTGCCTAATCACCGTGCTCAACAGGGAAGCGAACTGCCACGGCGCGGACATTTCCACACCGGAAGCGCGGGAAGCCGTCTTGCGCGGGCTCCGCATCCTGATCGTGCATGCGGGCGGCGACTCGAAGCGCTTGCCGGCCTATGGCCCCTGCGGCAAAATTTTTGTGCCCGTACCCGGCGAAAGCGATAGCGCGTTGTGCACCACCCTCTTCGACCGGCAAATTCCCGTCTATCTTGCATTGCCGCCCGCCGAAACAGGTCAGGGCCAGGTGGTGATTGCCTCCGGCGATGTCCTGCTGGGGTTTGATCCCGCGCTGGTGCGGTTTGACGCGCCGGGAATCACCGGTCTGGGATGCCATGCCCTGCCGGAACAGGCCGCGAAACACGGCGTCTATGTGGCGCATTCCGACGGCGCGGTGCAACGCTTTCTGCAAAAGCCTTCCGCGCCGGATCAACGGAAACAGGGTGTGGTGGACCGCTATGACCGATCCATCCTCGACATCGGCGTGATGAGTTTTGATGCCGCCACGGCTTCCGCCCTGCTCCATCTCTGTGAAACTTCCTTCACCCAAAAGAGCGGCCTTGCCTGGAGCGTTTCGATGGGCGACGCCATCGCGCGCCACGGCTTGGATTTCTACGGCGAAGTGTGTTGCGCCTTGGGCGCGGAAACGCATGTGGACCACTATTTGCATAACGCAAAGGTCTATCATTCGCGATGGCCCGAACAGGATTTGCGCCGGTTCTTTGCCGCGATCTCCCCCATCCCCTTCCATGTGCAGGTGCTGCCGCGTTGTTCCTTCCTCCACTTCGGGGCTGCGCATCAATTGATTGCCAGCGGACGTGAATTGGTACGCGAAGACCGCAGCATCGCCCAGGAACACGAATGCCTGAGCATCTGCAACACGATCACCGGTGCGGGCCGCATTCACGGGCAGGACGCCTGGGTGGAAGGCTGCGTGATTGACGCGGAACTGAACCTGGGAGGCGGCAATGTTCTTGTGGGCGTGAACGTAAATGCACCCTTCTCGATGCCCCCCCGCGCCTGCCTGGATGTGCTCCAAGGATATGCCAAAAACGGCGGGGACGTGTGGTTCATCCGGTATTACAACACCGGTGATGATTTCAAAGGAACCGCGGAACACGGCGGCTCGATTTGCGGGGTGACGGTGAAGGACTTCATCCACCTGGCCCATGCCTGGGCCGAAGATGTGTGGGATGAATCCATCGAGGCATCGCAGCGCGGGGTCTGGAACGCCAAGTTGTTTCCCGCGGAGGCGGACCCGTTATCCTACCGGCGCTGGGCGTGGATGATGGACCCGGAAAAAGCATCCGCGGCGGAATGGGAATTGTGGCGCAATGCCGAACGCCATAGCTTCGCCGAGATGGCGGAACAAACCCGGCAGGAGGCCTTCCATGAACGCCGCGCCCGCATCCGTGCGGATGAGGTGCTGCACACCCTGCCCCGCATGCTGCGGCCCGGCAGTAATTTCTCCGCGCCGGAACTGGCCTATGCGATGGTGAACTCCGGCGAGGCCGCGCCGTGGGTGGCCGCCGTGGTGCACGAGGCGCACCGGCATCATCTGAAAGAAGGCATGGCCGCCGATCTGAGTTCCCTGAATGCCTCACGCATCCTGCATACCCTCGGCTCCGCCCTGTTGCGCGTGGCCAAACTAGCCCCGGAACTTCTGGACAATGTGTGGGAAAAAGTCTCCACGGCGGATCATAAATGGCTCACACACATCGGGCTCACCCCTGATTCTTTCTCCAGCATCACGGATTGGGCCACCCACGCCCGCGCCTATGCCTTTGAATATCTGAATGCCACCATCCTGTCCAGCGGCGCACGCAGGG
>CAYXPO010000105.1:0-7679 GCA_964466925.1 uncultured Nitrospirales bacterium | reverse complement strand
GCCCAAAAAATGCCTTGCGAAAAGACGAGATTGTCTGGGGCCGGGCCCCGGCCCGGCTCGACTTGGGCGGCGGCTGGTCGGACACCCCCCCCTATGCGCTGGAACGCGGCGGGTGTGTCATCAATGCCGCAGTGGACCTTAACGGCGCCCCGCCCATCCAGGCCTATGCGCGCGTGATCGAACAGCCGGTGATACGGCTGGCCTCGATTGATTTTGGGGAGCGCATAGAAATTAGGGACCTCGACGAACTGATTGATTACCGCCGGACCTGGAGCCAGTTTTCGTTGCCGAAGGCTGCGCTGGCGATATCCGGGTTCTCCCCTGATGCCGCGCCGTGGCCGAAACGGATTACGTTGAAGAAAATGCTGGAACATTTCGGCGGCGGCATCGAACTCACCACCCTGGCCGCCATTCCCGGAGGAAGCGGCCTCGGCACCTCAAGCATCGTAGGCGCGGTGGTGCTGGCGGTGGTACAGCGGCTTATGGGACGCATCCTGACTCAGCGTGAACTCTTTCATGGCGTGCTGCGCCTGGAACAGGCCATGACCACCGGCGGCGGCTGGCAGGATCAAATCGGCGGGGTGGTGCAACAAGTAAAGGTGATCACCACTCAACCGGGCCTGGTTCCGGACCCCACAATTCACTTTGTGCCGTCAACGGTGCTCGATCAGCGCCAAAACGGCGGATGCACGCTGCTGTATTACACGGGCATCACCCGGCTCGCCAAAAATATCCTGCAAAACGTGGTCGGACGGTATCTGGACCGCGAACGCGCGGCCATGGCGACCCTGGAACGCATACACGCCTTCCCCGGGCGCGTGGCCGACGCCATGGCGCGCCAGGACCCCGCCGCGTTTGGCCGGGCGCTGGATGCCGCGTGGGAGTTAAAGAAGCGCATTGATCCCGGCTCGACCAATGAACAGATTGAAGCGCTGTTGAAGCGGATGCGCCCCTATATCCACGGGGCGAAGCTTATGGGCGCGGGCGGCGGCGGATTTTTGCTGCTGGTGTGCAAATCGGCGGCGGATGCCCGGGCGCTTCGCCAGGACCTGGAACTGAACCCCATCAACGAACGCGCACGTTTTTTTGAGTTCACGCTGAGCGAAAGCGGATTGGTCGTAACCGTTTGTTAGCGGATCACATCAGCGAGGTGCTGAAGTAGCGTTCCGCCCGGTCGGGCAAGACCGTCGTAATGTTGCCGGGAATGCGCTTGGCCAGTTGGCGCGCGGCCCATACATTCGCGCCGGCGGAAATGCCCACCAGCAAACCGTAATCGCGGCTGAGTTGCCGGGCGGTTTCAATGGCGTCCTCGTCGGTGACTTCAACCACTTCATCCACCAGTTTCACGTCCAGCACGGCGGGGATGAACCCGTCGCCGATGCCCTGAATCTGATGGAGGCCCGGTTCGTGCCCCAAGAGCGCGGACACATTTTTGGGTTCCACCGCGGCAATGCGCACCCCCGGTTTGTGCTCCTTGAGAAAGGTTCCCACGCCTTGCAAAGTGCCGCCGCTGCCCACGCCGGCCACGAAACAGGCGACATCGCCGTTGGTCTGCCGCCAAAGCTCGTGCGCGGTTTCTTCATAGTGGATGCGCGGGTTTTCAGGATTCTCGAACTGTTGCGGGACAAACACCCGGGGATCGTCCGTTTTCATTTCCTCGACGCGTCTGACCGCGCCCCCGATGCTTTCCGCGGCGGGTGTCAGGACTAATTCCGCGCCCAGCGCGCGAATCAGTTTTTTCCGCTCTTCGCTCATGTTTTCGGGCATCACAATGCAGACTTTATAGCCTTTAAGCCGTCCGACCAGGGCAATGCCAATGCCCGTGTTTCCCGAGGTGGGCTCGGTAATGATGGAATCGGCGTTCAGCCTGCCATCGCGCTCCGCGCCTTCAATCATGGCCAAGGCCACCCGGTCTTTGATGCTTCCGCCCGGATTCAGGAATTCCGCTTTCGCGTAGACGTTTTCGTTCTTCAACCGTATAAGCGGGGTGTTGCCAATGAGGTTCAGCACATTATCCGTTACCATCGCGTATTACCCATCCAGCCGTTCCGGCGCGTTCAATGATTCACCGTCCGAAGACGCCGGGGGTTCGGCGGAGGGTTCGGCGGTTCCAACGGGTTTCTGTTCGCTCCCCCCCCCATCCTGCGGTTCCGGGGAAATCCCCGTCTTATCCGTGGAAAAGGTGTCGGAACTGGCCGCCTGCGAATTCGTGACATCGCTCTTTTCGCCGTCATCCTCCATCAGCTTGTTGATGTAGGTTTCCGCGTCATACCGGCCGAGCTGCTTAAGCTCGTTTTGCATGGGAAGCACTTCCTTGGCCACTTCCTCTTTCACGTCGTCCATGTAGGTGCGGACATCGCGGATGGTCCGGATGAATATCTTGGCGAAGTCGGGGAACTTTTCGGGCCCCAGGAACACCAGGGCGATCCCCGCGACAATCAACATCTCTGTAAAACCGATGCCCATCATGGGAGCTATGCCTGACCAGCCTGCGCGGCCTGTTTTTTCCTGCGGATGACAAGATACGACAACCAGATGCTTATTTCATACAACAACACCAGCGGAAGCATCATAATCATCATCGAGCCGGGGTCCGGCGGAGTTAAAACCGCCGAAATCACCGCGATAATGACAAACGCGAACTTGCGCTGCGTTTTCAGCACCGCCGGGGTGAGAAACCCCATATACACGAGAATCATGACGGCCATGGGAAACTGAAAGGCCACGGCAAACCCCGCCAGGAACATCAAGATCATCGAAATGGTTTCGTTGGCGCGCAATTGAATCTGCCAGCCTTCCGGAACCCACATCATCATATACGGAAGCACCAGCGGAAGCACGCCGAAATACGCCACCGCCACCCCCACCAGCGCCAATCCGCTGCATCCGAAGACCAACACCTTGACCACCCGGCGCTCGTTCTCTTTCAAACCCGGAAAAATAAACGCACAGAATTGCCAGGCAAGAAAGGGAAAGGCCAAAACAAATCCGACGTAGGCGGCGGTTTTTAGCTGTACAAACACGATCTCAAGGGGATTCAACACAGTCCAGACGGGCTTGGCCGGTTTGGTTTTGGCCGCCGGTTCTGTCTTCGCTTCCGTCCCCGGTGGCGCCTCTTGATGATTGGATGCGGGCGTTTCCGGCGCCTGTACGGTCTGAATAATCCCCTTTTCCGCCAGCGGCATCAGCGGATAGGCCAGTATCTGCAAAATGTAATTGGAAAGGCAATAACAAATAATCATGCAGACAAAAAGGCATATCCCCGAATGGATAATGCGGGTGCGCAATTCCGCCAGATGCTCGGTGAAGGTCATGCGTTTTTCATCAACCGGCACGCCTGTGATCTCCATGGTATTTGAAGTGCATAGGATACTTCAGCATTCTGTTTCCGCGCAATCATTTCGATAAGCGGACCCAAAAGAATGGATCGCCGTCACGGGGCGGGATTCGGTTCGGAGGGCGCCGCGGAAGAGGCTTCTATCTGCCCTTTCAACGCTTTGCCCGGCTTAAAAATGGCCACACGTTTCTCGGTTATGGGGACAGATTCTCCGGTACGGGGGTTGCGGCCCACGCGGGCTTCCCGCACCTTGAGTTCGAATACGCCGAAATTGCGAATTTCAATCCGGCCGCCCTCGGCCAAAACATCGCAAATGGCGTCAAGGGCCGTTTGCACCACGGCCGAGACTTCGTTTTGCGTGTAGCCCAGCCGCTCCGCCACATCCAGTACAAGGTCGCGTTTTGTCACCCCGGACTCCTTTCACGAACCGTTACCGCCTTCCACCGAAGAGCGGAATCAGCGGCCCAACATGCTGTTCAACGACGACATATAAAGGCTGCCCAGCGGGGTGAAGTACATCAATGCCGCCACAACGGCGATGATGATGACAATGACAATGATGGTGGTGTTGTTGCCGCCCCCGCCGGCCTTGACGCCGCCCAAGTTGGCCGCCGTGGCGACAAATACCTTTTCGCCGGCTTCCGCGCGCGCTTTTTTGTCTTCGAGCGCGCCCAGGGTTTCATTAATCGAAATGAACGCGCGGTGCCATTCCGACTGGAGCTTTTTCACGGCGACTTCGGATTGCGCGTAGATTTGTTCGAGATTGGTCGCGCCGGACACGATGTTCATGGTGTTCCCGTCAATGCTGTAGTCGTCCAAGAGGGTGTCTTTCAGCACCTTGTGGGACCGCGCCAACTTGCTCTTGATTTTCAAGAATTGGTTTTCGAGCTGGGCCTTGTTCACCCCAGGACTGGGGTAGGCGCTCATGATCTGGTTGAACAGCAGCCAGTCATTCATGAATTCCCGGCACAACTCAACCCGGCGCTCCAATTGCGCCACCACCGCTAATTGTTTTTTACTCAAAGCCATGTTATAGACAAGCTCCTTATGCAGTCCGCCCCGGAAACACTGAACGTAATCTAGCATACCCGATCTGGAATGTCAAACGGCAAAACGCGCTAAGTCCACGGTTCCCATAGGCTTTAGGGCCGCTGGGAAAGGAAATTGCGGATCATGGTCTTGCCATGCGCCGTGAGAATGCTTTCGGGATGAAACTGGACGCCCCACACGGGATGCGCCTGGTGCCGGACCGCCATAATCTCGCCCTGGTCCGCCGTTTCCGCGATGATCATCAGGTCTTTGGGACAGGTCTCCCGCTTGATGATTAGCGAATGGTACCGCGTGGCCGTGAACGGCGTGGGAACGTCCTTGAACAAGGCATCACCCGTATGGGTGATCGGGCTGATCTTCCCGTGCATGATGCGGTCCGCGCGCACCACGTCGCCGCCATAGGCCGCGCCGATGCTCTGATGCCCGAGGCAGACCCCGAAAATGGGGAATTGTGCACCCAGTTTCTGGATCAGTTCCACGGAAATGCCCGCCTCATTGGGGGTGCAGGGCCCCGGCGAAATCACGATGTGACTGGGGTTGAGCGCCGCCACCCCCGCCACCGTGATGGCATCGTTCCGGAAGACCCGGATATCCTTGTCAAATTCACCAAAATACTGCACCAGGTTATAGGTGAAAGAATCGTAGTTGTCTATGAGCACGATCATGATTCGAGCCCTCGTTCCGCGAAATCCACCGCCTTGAACAGTGCTTTCGCCTTGTTAACCGTTTCCTCGTACTCGCGGTCCGGATCGCTGTCATATACAATCCCCGCGCCCGCCTGGATATAGGCCGTCCCGTCCTTCACGACCATGGTGCGGATCAGAATGCAGGTGTCCATGTCGCCGGAAAAACTGATATACCCGCAGCCGCCGGAATAGGGCCCCCGGCGGTCCGGTTCCAATTCATCAATAATTTCCATGGCCCGGATTTTCGGCGCGCCGCTGACGGTCCCCATGGGGAACGTGGCCGCAAGCGCGTCAAAGGCATCGGTGCTTTCTTTCATGCGCCCGGCCACTTCGCTCACGATATGCATCACGTGCGAATACCGCTCAACCACCATGAATTTATTGGCGACGGGGGCCACCGTGCCGGATTCACTGATGCGCCCGATATCATTCCGGCCCAAATCCACCAGCATAATGTGTTCGGCGAGTTCCTTTTCGTCCGCCATCAGCTCCCGTTCGAGCGCCAAGTCTTCTTCCGCCGTGGCCCCGCGCGGGCGGGTCCCCGCGATGGGCCGCACCATGGCCGTGCCGTTCTTCACCTGGGTCATGACCTCCGGGCTCGATCCCACCAGTGCGCATTCCGGGAACTGCATCAACACCATATAGGGCGAGGGATTGATGCAGCGCAGGGCGCGGTAGAGATTCACGGGGCTTGCGCCAACCGCCCGGTGGAAACGCTGGGAGAGCACCACTTGGAAGATATCGCCCGCGCAAATGTATTCTTTTGCCTTGCGCACCGCATCACAGAACGCCTCGCGGGTGAAATTCGATTTCAGGGCGGTTTCGTCCGCGCCGGGATACACCCGTTCCGTGGACACCATCAACGGCCCGCGCAATTTTTCCTCCAGTTCGTGCAATTTCCGGAGGCCTTCGTTGTAGGCGGCATCCGGGTTCTCCCCCACGTGCACGTTGGACACGATGAGAATCTTGTTTTTCACATGATCAAAAATCAGGATGGTATCGGTGATCATGAAATAGAGGTCGGGCAATCCGAGCCGGTCCGGATTGTTGTCCGGGAGCTTCTCAAAAAAGCGCACGTGATCGTAGGCCATATACCCCACGGCGCCGCCATGAAACGCGGGCAAGCCTTCCATGCGGATTGGCTGATACCGCCGCATCAATCCGCGCAAATCTTCGAGGGGGTTTTCGGATTCCAGGCATTCTTCGCGGCCCTCGCGGATGATGCTCACCTGACGGCCTTTCGACCGGAATAGAATCGAGGGGTTCACCCCCAGGAAAGAATAGGTGCCGATGGTTTCGGCGCGTTCGACGCTTTCCAGCAGAAACGAATACGCTTGATTCCGGGCGATTTTCATGTAGGCGGCCACGGGGGTTTCGAGGTCCGCCAAAATCTCTTTATATACCGGCACCAGCGCGCCCGGACGCGCCACGGCCCGGAATTGATCCAGGGTTGGATGAATCATACCAGGTTCCTCATTTTTCGGCGACGCCATCACCGGCAAGTTCAATCCGGCCGTCGCCATGCACCAGGCGGTAAAAGCAACTGGTTTCGTTGGTGTGGCAGGTGGGGCCGGCCGGCGCGCATTGGAGCACCAGCGCATCCCCGTCACAGTCAATGCGGATTTCCTTTACTTCGAGAACATTGCCGGAGCTTTCCCCCTTGCGCCACAATTTTTGCCGGGAACGCGACCAAAAACAGGCCCGTTGCTCCCGGAGGGTGATTTCCAGCGACTCCTGATTCATATATCCGACCATGAGCACCTGACCGGTCTGGTGGTGTTGAATCACCGCGCACAGCAGGCCTTTGTCATCAAATTTCACTAATTCGTTCAGATTCATGAGGCACATTCCTTACCGGTTGGCGAAAAAGGTCCGAAGCGCACCGCGCTTCGGGAAATACAGAACAAAAAAAGACACGGAGGGCGCGAAGGCGGCGTTAGGCGCGGATGCGCCATCGGCGGGAAGAAACGCTCTCTGTTCGCATTGATGCTTCTCCGTTGTGGTCGTCCGGCGGCCCCAAGGCCGCAGGCGGTTAGAATCGCACAGGCACACCCTGTTTTGCAAGATATTCCTTGGCTTCCCGTATGGTGTGCTCCTGGAAATGGAATATCGAGGCCGCCAAGGCGGCATCGGCGCCGCCTTCCTGCAGGGCGGCCCGCAGGTGCTCCAGCGTGCCCGCGCCGCCGCTGGCAATCACCGGGATGCCCACCGCGTCCGCCACCTCCCGCGTCAAGGCGACATTATACCCCGCCTTGGTGCCATCGCTGTCCATGCAGGTCAACAGAATCTCGCCCGCGCCACGGCGTTCCGCTTCCCGCGCCCAAGCGACGGGTTCCAGCGGGGTGGGGCGTCCCCCATCCCGCCCGCCGTGACTGCGGACAATGTAGCGATCCCCCTCCCGTTTGGCGTCAATCGCCACCACGATGCATTGGGAACCGAAGCGGGAGGCGGATTCATCAATGAAATCCGGATTGGTGATGGCGGGGGTATTGATGGAGACTTTGTCGGCGCCTGCGTTCAGCAGCCGGCGGATGTCTTCAATCGTGCGAATGCCCCCCCCGACGCACAAGGGCATGAAAACCTGCTCCGCGGTCCGGCGCACCACA
>CAYXPO010000104.1:0-10893 GCA_964466925.1 uncultured Nitrospirales bacterium | reverse complement strand
TGGCGGGATCCACCTTCAGGTACTTCCAGTACAGGATGGTCAGAATGTCGGTCATGCTCAAGGAGCCGCCGATATGCGACCCGCCGGACCACCCAGTCACATCCACAATGGATTTGCGGACCTCGTTGGCTTTCCGCTTCAGTTCGATGATTTCCTGTTCCGTGATCGGCATTGTCTACTCCATATTTCTAGGGGCTAGAGACTAGAGATTAGAGACTAGCATAATTCATTACGCACCTTTTGTGTCAAGGTGCCGTTGCAGGGCACGCTGTAAAGAACGAAGCATCTTACCTGATTCGTTGCATAAATCAAGTATGTGTTTTATGTCGGGTTCTTTGGAAAAACCAATCTGTTGGCAAAGCAAAAGTTGAGTTTCCAATTCCGCGGTAGAACCCTGTGCGAAGGAGACATGATGCAGAAACTCGCGCGTGGATTGGCGAGCGTGGCCTTCCGCAATATTGGAGGGTATGGATACAGCCGCCCTCCTCATTTGTCCGGTTAATCCATACATCTCATGCCGGGGAAAGCTTTCCGTGAGCTTATATACCGCTGCTGCTATTTCCATACCCTTTTGCCATACTTTCAGGTCTTGGTAACTGCGAAATGTTTCCATTTTCCTAGCCCCTAGTCCCTAGCCCCTAATCTCTTTTATCCATGTTTTTGCTTGACCACCTTAAATGCCTCCTCGCAGATGTCCCAGGTGCGCTGCATGTCTTCGTCCGTGTGGGCGGTGGAGACGAACCAATTGTGATGCGAAGTGAAGTAAGCGCCGCGGCGGGTGCATTCCCCGCACCAGTCCTGATGCAGCATGAGGGTTTCGTCTTCGGTGATCCGGTAATAGGCCATGCCGGGATCGCCCGTGACTTTCAGGGTGAATCCGTGCCCCTTGGCGATGCGGACCATGCCTTCGTTGAGTTTCGTTCCATAGGCGCGCAACACTTCCGGGCCGTTGATGCGCTTCAATTCCTTCAAACAGGCCAGCGCGGCCGCCATCGGGCCGGCGGAATACCAATAACTGCCGGTGTGAAACACTTTGGCCGCCGCGTTCTTCAATGCGCCCGTGCCCACCAGGGAGGAGACGGGATAGCCGTTTCCGATGGCCTTGCAGAAGGCAATCAGGTCGGGTTTGAATCCGAAATGCTCGTTGGAGCCGCCCAGATGGAGCCGGAACCCGCACCGGACGTCGTCAATGATGAACACAATGCCTTTTTTATTCAGCAGCGCCTGTACTTTTTGCCAGTAGCCTTCGGCGGGCATCTCATTGTCCGCGAACACGGGGTGATGATAGGGGGAGGAGATGAATCCGGCGATTTGGCCGTCGTACTGGTCCACCACGTTCTCGAGCGCGGCGTAATCGTTCCAGCCGATGCGGATTACGTTGGCGTGATCATCGTCCACAAGGCCGTGATGCCCCGCGGCCTGCATCCAGGGGGAGGTGCCATGATAGCCGCCCTTGATGGCGATGATTTTCTTGCGGCCCGTGGCGGCCCGCGCAATCATCACGGCGTAATTCGTCACGTCCGCGCCGTTTTTGGCGAAAAAGGCCCAATCCGCGACGGGGATCAGGTCCACCATGAACTCCGCCAGTTCGACCATTTTCGGCGAGGCGATGGTATTGGAATCGGCCAGCTTCATCTGGGCCTGGTAGGCTTCGTCCACGGCGGGGTTGGCATAGCCGAGGATCATGGGGCCGTAGGCGCACATGTAATCAATGAATTCATTGCCATCCACGTCCCAGAAGCGGGAGCCTTTGGCTTTCGCGCCGAAGAAAGGGTACGCGTTGACCGGCACGCAGGGGGCCGGGCTGAAATGGCCGTAGATGCCGCCCGGAATAACGTGCGCGGCCCGGGTAAAAAGTTTCTGTGATTCAGGGTATTCATACGTGTTCATGACTCGAACTCCACATCACCGTTATGCCAAATACTGCTCTACGCGGTCGAGAATGAGGCTGGTATTGTCAATAAGGGGGATCATCCCGTGCAGGGCGACTTTTTCTTCCGCCACGGCTTGAAAGGCGTCCAATTTGCCGCTTAATAAACCGTGCGCCGAAGGCATGTCCCGGAAGGTCATGGTGGCCGTGGGCTGGGATAAGGAACCCTTGCCCGCCGTCACTGCGCCCTTATCGAACAGCAGGTGGACATAGGGTCCATCCGGCTGAATCCCGATTTGCAGGCCGCCGTTCGGCGTATGGGCGGCCACCGCCTTGCAGGTGGGTTCCAAGTCCGCCAATTCTTTCACGGCATAGGCCGCCGTATACAGCGTCAGGGTGGTGTTTGTTTTGACAAAGGCCTCGTCCTGAACCACGCCTTCGGCGGGCTTCAGATAGTGTTCAAGCCGGGCGGTCAGCGCGGCAAAATCTTTCTGCAAAAACCCCAGCCGGGAGAAGCCTTTAAGGGGAATCGGCATGCCTTTGCCCGCGAACATGCGGTTCAGGTGCTTCGGGGACAGGAACAACAACCGTACGGTGGGATTGGGATGCACCCCACCCCCATGCTTGCAGGTCCCGTTTTTGAACTCGACAAAGGCCGCGGGACCGTTCATTACCGAGAACTGGATCGAGATGTCCCACGCCTTGCTGAGCGACGCCATTTCGGCGTCCAGTTTGACCAGTTCTTCCAGATTTTGCAGGACCGCATTCAGATTCAGCCGTGCACGCAACAATTCAGTGTCCATAGCACCACCCGTTCTTCCTACTGCTCGTTACCGGGGTGAATGTACCACGGCGTCCTGTTCCCGGGCAAAACAATCAGGAAAACTGTTTCGCCAGGCGGTTTATCACCTCCACGCCACGCAGGATCACATCATCGGACGCCGCGAATGAAATCCGGAAATTCGTTTTCTTGTCGGAGAAAACGCTGCCCGGAATGATCAACAAATTGTTCTCGATCGCCGTTTTCACAAAGGCATCGCCGTCACCGCCCGGTGCTTGCGGGAAGATGTAGAAGGCGCCCCCCGGCTTGACCGGATGGCAGGAGTCTTTCAGGCCTTCATAGACCAAATCGCGTTTGCGGCGGTAGGCGGCGATTTTTTCGCTCATGTCCGCCTTCAGGGCCAGCACGGCGGCCTTTTGCGCGAACGAAGGCGCGCACACGAAGGTGTATTGCTGCAAGGTGTTCATGGCTTGAATGACGTCTTCCGGCCCGGCGGCGAAGCCAATGCGCCAGCCGGTCATCCCCGCCGACTTCGACATGCCGTTGAGCAGGATCAGATTGTCGTACATGCCCACCATGGTGGCGGGTTGATCATCATACAGCAGGGATTCGTAAATCTCGTCGGTGATCACAAGGAGGTTGTGGCGTTTGGCCACGTCCGCGATGGCCTGCAATTCGGCCTTGTTCATGGTGACGCCGGTGGGATTGGCGGGGCTGTTCACAATCAGGATTTTGCTCTTTTCGGTGATGGCGCTTTCCAGGGCTTCCGGGGTCATCTTGAAAGTGGGATAGGTGTCCACGGGCTTGGAGACGCCCCCGAGCAGATTCACCAGATGCTTGTACATCACAAAGTAGGGATCGCTGAAGAGCACTTCATCGCCCGGATTCACGGTGGCCAACAAGGCGAGGAACAACCCGCCGGACACGCCGCTGGTAATCATCACGTTGCGCAGCGGCACACCGAATTTGGTTTGATAGTATTCCGAGGCGGCCTCGCGGAGTTCTTCGATGCCCCACGTCTGGGTGTAGGAATTGAACCCGGCCTGTATCTGCCGCACCGCCTCCATTTTAACCACTTCATCCACGTCGTAATCCGGCTGGCCGATGCTCAGGTTGATGGGGTCTTTCATCTTCGCCGCCAGGGCAAACACTTTCCGAATGCCGCTCGCGTCTATGCAATTCATTCGTTGCGCCGTGAAACTCATGAAACCTCCTTCATTCCAAGGGTGATGCTTCGGCAAGGCGTTGCCCAACCAGACCTTCACGAGAAGGACGCCAGTATACACCGACTCCACGCATGGAGGCAAAAACACACACCCATAAAACAAACAAAACCCCGCATTTCAGGACTTTGTTCTGTTTTAGACACCGCCGCCACGATTCATTTCGGGGGATTAGACCCCATGACGAACCGCAAGGTTCCACCTTGGGTGATTTCATCGTGGGTGAACCACGTGCGGTCCAGAGGTTGGCCGTTCAAAAAGACTTGTTGGACATAGACATTGGTTTGCGCATTATTCTCCGCCACAACGGTGAGCATTTTGTCGCCTATGCGCGCTTCCGCCTTGTCGAACAAGGGTGAACCCAATTCGTAGCGGGTGGTTCCCGCGATGGGGTAAAAGCCCAAGGCACTCAACACATACCAAGAGGACAGGGTGCCGCCGTCGTCATTGCCGTCCAGCCCGACATAATCGTCACTGTATTTGGTATTCAGAATCCACCGGACCCATTTTTGCGTCAAATCCGGACGGCCCGCCGCATTGAATAAATAGGCCGTGTGAATATAGGGCTCATTGCCGTGCCAATAATAGGGGCCGGGATTCCACCAGCCCACCGTCTTGGTGGAGTTTTCCATGTGGTTTTCCAGTTCGCTGATGAAATAGTCTTTACTTCGGAACAGGGAGATCAGGCCTTCGGGATCAAAGGGAACCCCCCACCGCCATTGCATCGCGCTGCCCTCGACAAATGCCTTGGTGTATTTCCGGTCGAAATCCACATAACTCAAGAGCAACGGCTTGAACATGGGATCGAATTCCCCGGAGGCGAAACGCGGCTGAAAAAACTGCGTGGCCGGATTCCAGGTGTTTTTATAGAACTTGGCATGTTCGGCAAATAGGGCGGCATCTTCCGTGTGGCCCAGCGCCTGCGCCAAGTGCGACAAGGCATAGTCCGCCCAGGAATACTCCAGCGTCGCGGAAACCGCATCGCCCGCTTGGTCCGAGGGGCAATAACCATGCTTCAGATACAACGCAACGTCTTCCCGTCCCGCGAATTTGGAACCCGGCGGCGGACCAATCAGCGCGGTTTGCCGCATGGCGGTATAGGCCGCGTCAATGTCAAAATCCCGGATTCCCTTCAGATAGGCTTCACTGACCACCATGTCCGCCGGGGTGCCAAACATGCAGTTGGTGTACCCACACCCCGAGGGCCAGCGGGGAAGCCCGCCGCCTTCTTTGGCCATTTCCACCAGCGAGGTCATCATGTCGCGTTCGTCTTCCCGCGCGATGAGGTTGTAGAGCGGATGCACCGTCCGGAAGGTATCCCACAGGGAAAAATCCGTGTAATAAGTGTAACCTTCCGCTTTGTGGACGGCTTTGTCGAATCCCTTGAATTCGCCATTTACGTCCGTAAAAATGGTTGGCATTTGAAAGGCACGGTAGAGGGCGGTATAGAAGATTCGGCGCTGTTTTTCCGTGCCACCCTGCACGCGGATCAGCGCCAGGCGGCGTTCCCAGGCTTCTTGGGCGGCGTTCAAGATTTCCTCGAAGGATTTGCCCGCCGTTTCCGCATCCAGATTGGCCCGTGCGTTCGCGATACTGACACACGACAATGCCAGGCGCAGTTCCACGGCCTGATCCGTATTCAAGGCCGCGAAACCAATATCCACCCCAATGTCATTGCCGGAGGCGCCCTCCGCATTCGCGGTGTAGTCGTTGCCCTTCCATGTGCCTTGGGAAGAGAAGGGTTTGTTGAAGCGTGCGGCGAAATACACCGGGAGGCCGCCATACCGGCCCGAAAACGATCCAAAGGTGACCACGCTTCCTTCGAGTTCTTGTGTTTCCGGCTTGATCATCACCACGCCGTCTTCACAGCGTTTGTCGCCCAGCACACTGGTGACATCCACCAACAGATGGGGTTCTGCTCCCTTCGGAAAAGTGTAGCGGTGTACGCCCACGTGCGGCGTGGCGGTCAATTCCGCCAGAATATTATCCTTGGGCAAACGAACCGCATAGTATCCCGGAAACGCCTTTTCGTCACTATGGGAAAACCGGACATGGCGTTCCTTGGCGCGCATTTTCGCCACACGCGCGCCGGTTGTGGGAAACACCCGGAAGCAGCCTCCTTCGAGCGCGTCCGCGCCAATCAGCCGCGTATGGCTGAATCCGATGATCTTGTTGTCGGAGTAATAATAGCCCGACCGGTTGATTCCATTGACATTGATGAACAGGGAGGCGGTGTCCGGCCCCAGGCGCACCATGCCAAAGGGCACTGCGGCGGCGGGAGAATCGTGTGCACACATATACGGCATGCCGCCCGTGGCGATAAAAGGATTCACATACCGGCCCAAAGCGCCCGGCGCCCCGGGCACCGTCAGCAATCCCGGCGGGGCGTCCACCACGTGCCGGTAGGCCCCCCAAAGCGACACTATGGCAATCATGGGAATGAGCATAATGATTCCCAAAAGGATGAATACCCATTTCAAAAAACGTTTCATGCACTGTTTCCTACACGGCAATGTTGTTCAATGCGGTGTATCATACATTAGAATGGTCAAGGAGAGAAACCGATACCTTGGCGTGTCTGATAAATCAGAGTTTATTTTGTTCGTTGCTTTCATATATTTCGCGATCTACTGTCCGGGGTTTCCCACTGGTCCTCCATAGCCTTGGCCTTAATCGAGCATTCCGGCGCCAATGCAGATGGCGCAAAAACCGCCGTTATCACATGCCGGGCAGAGAATCGCGCCACAACTGGCGCAATCCACCATCGCGTTCTCATGGACTTCTTTGCCGCAAATATCACACCGCATTCCGGCCTCCTTCACCACGGTTCTTGTCCGGGTGCTCACGCATAAATTTAAGAAGGGTATCGGAGTAAAACAAGCGCATACCATCATGTTCAAAAAAAGTACCGGGACTTCGCCGAAGTAACACAAAGTAACTTGCCCAGATGACAACAAGCACCAAGATGAAACTCACCGCTGTGATTATCTTCGTGTGCCTTTTCATGCCATCCACTTCCTCCACCTATGTTGTCACAAGAATAGCAGAAACTTTGTAGTAACCCGAAGGAGGTCGAATATATCCTGCCAAGAAAGAGGGTAGGCCCCTGTTCGGGGTCGTTGATCTAACATAAGGCACGATTTCCGTGGGTCTCGGGGACTCGGCCCACAGTTTCAGATACCGCCGCTTCGACGATTTATTATCCGTGTAATTTCTCCAAATCCCCCTGCCGCGTCAAGTTCTTTAAGGCCATCCCGCTAACCGTTATCTCTTACGGAGGCGGTTTGCCACATCCCGCGGAATCGTGTTAAATCATTGCATTATCGCGTTTGAATATGATGGTATAGTGGAAATCGGCCAGAACGGATAAATGGCGTGATCAGGCGGAGCGAAGGACCGCAGGGCGGTTCCTGGGAGAATACTATGAGCAAAAAATCAATGACGCGGCGGGGATTTGTGGGGGCGGTGACCGCGGCGGCGGGCGCGGCGGGTCTCACGGAGGCGCAGGCGGCCCCGGAAACAACACAACCGCTGAAAGCAAAGTTTGGATTGAACCTTTTGGTGTATACCGCGTCATTCACGAAAGATCAGGTGGACTTGATCAAAAAAGTGGCGGACATGGGGTATGACGGAGTCGAGATATTGTTCGGTGATCTGGATGTATTGGATGCCGCGGCGACGCGGAAAGCGCGGGAAGCGGCCAAGGTGGGGTTGACCGCCTGCGCGATCATGCCGGAGAACGCCAGCCTGACCAGCGAAGACGCGGCGGTGCGTCAAAAGGGCGTGGAGCGGCTGACGCGGATCGTGGATATCACGGCGGAGATGGGGGGTGAGGCGGCGGCGGGGCCGTTGTACGCACCGGTACGCTATTTGCCGGGCCGGGAGCGCACGCCGGACGAGTGGAAGTGGGCGGTGGAGGGGTTGCGTGCGGGCGCGGAACACGCCGAACGCGCGAATATCCTGCTGGCCATCGAAACGCTGAACCGTTTTGAGACCTACATGATTAACACGACGGCGGACGCCCTTAAACTGGTGCGCGAAGTGAACCATCCGAATCTGAAAGTGCAGATTGACACGTTTCACGCGCATATCGAGGAGAAGGATACGGCGGCGGCGATTCGGGCGGCGGGACCGCTCCTCGGGCATTTCCACGCCTGCGAGAATGATCGTGGCGTGCCGGGCACGGGCCAAGTGCGCTGGAACGAAATTTTCGCGGCCCTGCGGGAGGTCAACTACCGTGGCTGGATCACCATCGAGAGTTTTGCCACGGGCATTGTGGATTTGTGCGCGGCGGCCTGCATCTGGCGGCCCATTTATGACTCGGCGGACGGTCTGGCGGTGAACGGCCTCGCCTTCTTGAAGTCCATGGCCCGCTCGGCGTAATCTGCCCCCGGTATTTGTGAGCCATGAGCGTCATGGCCGGAGAAGCTGCAACCCATGCGCAACGATTCTGTTGCGATACCCATAAGGGAAGCATTATGAAACGAATTCAACACAAACCTGTTCTTAACCGCCGCCAGTTTCTAAAAACCAGTGCCGCCGCCGTGGGGGGCGTTGTGGCGGCCCCGCTGATCATCACCAATTCCGCCTTGGGCGCCTCCGGCCGGGCGCCCGCGAGCGAACGGATTGTGATGGGCACCATCGGTTTGGGAGGCCGCGGCCGGGACGTGATGCGTTCCTTCATGGCGGAGCGCGATGTGCAGATGGTGGCGGTGTGTGATGTATATAAAAACAAGCGCGAAGAAGCCTGCAACCAGGTGAACGAAGCGTATAAGAACAAGGATTGCCAGACGTATCGCGACATGTTGGAATTGCTGGACCGGCCGGACATTGATGCGGTGCTGATCGCCACGGGCGACAATTGGCATTCCGGGGTGTCCATTTTGGCGGCGCGTGCCGGGAAGGACATGTATTGCGAGAAGCCCATGAGCGTGACGATTGCGGAATCGCGGGCGGTGGCGGACACCATGCGGCGGCTCGGGCGCATATTTCAATGCGGCACGCAACGGCGCAATGTGGCCAATTTTCGCTTTGCCGTGGAACTGGCCCGCAGCGGAAAACTGGGCCGCTTGAAGGAATTGCAGGCCGAGCAGGCCGGCATCGGCCATGAATACGACAAGGTTCTTCCCGCGGAGCCGGAGCCTCCGATAGAGGAATTTGATTGGAACCGCTGGTTGGGTCCGGCGCCATGGCGCCCCTACAACAAGGAAACCCCCACGCGTGGCTTCTGGAGTTCGCATTGGGATTTCAGCGGCGGCGCGATCACGGAATGGGGGAGTCATACCGCGGATTTATGCCAGTGGGCCAACAGCGCGGACGATACCGGCCCCGTCGAATTCTGGCGGGAAGGCAACCGGTATTTCGGACGGTATGCAAACGGCGCCACCCTGGTGTTGCGCACCGGCCTGCGCTTCGGGTCGTGCCCGGTGCGCTTCGAGGGCGAGGAAGGCTGGGTCGAGACGGGCGATTCCGGAGAATTGGAAGCGCATCCGAAATCGCTGATGGGTGAAGGCCGTTTTGAAGGCGGGTATCCCGTGGGCAATCACGTGCGCGAATTTTTGGATTGCGTCAAGACGCGGCGGCAGACCGTGTCGAACGCGGACGTGGCGCATCACTCGATCACGGCGTGCCACGTGGCCAACATCTGCAAACGCATGGGCCGTCCCATCAAATGGGACCCCGTCAAGGAAGAAGTGATCGGCGACGAAGAAGCGAACCGGCTGCGTTCCCGCGCGTACCGGGAACCGTGGTATTTGTAAAAATGGGTTGACGGCGTATTTAGGGATGGTGGAACCGGATTAAAAAGGATTATTGACCTATGACGTATACACAATGGCGGTTGAGCAGGGTAATGGCCGCGTTTTTAATAGTCATGATGCTGGGTGGATTCTGCATCACGGCATTAGCGGACGATGCCGAAGAAGCGAAGTTGATTGCGGTGTTGAAGGGCGGCGATGACTGGTTCGCGAAGGATGCCGCGTGCCGGCGGCTGCGCGTGATTGGAACCGCGCACTCCGTGCCCGCACTGGCGGCGTTGCTGCCGGATGAAAAGCTTTCGCATATTGCCCGGTATGCCCTGGAACCGATGCCGTTTCCCGAAGCGGGCAAGGCGCTGCGTGATGCGCTCGGCCAAACCCAGGGGCTGTCCAAGGCGGGCGTGGTGATTTCACTGGGCGCGCGGAGGGACGCGGATGCGGTGCCGCTGTTGATTCCGCTCCTGACGGATGCCAATACGGATGTGGCGCGCGCAGCCGCGGGCGCATTGGGCCGCATCGCGGCACCGAAGTCGGTGAAAGCGTTGTGGGGGGCGCAAGATTCCGTCTCCCTCACGGTTACGCCGGCATTGTATGAAGGCTTGCTGGCGGCGGGACAGCGCCTCGATGAGAAAGGCAAACACCGGCGCGCGGCCAAAATTTTCAAACGGCTGCTGTCGCCGGAACGGGCCATGAACATCCGCATGGGGGCGTTCCGCGGACTGTCGTATGCGAAACCGAGCGCGGACCGGATCGAGGATGCGCTGGAAGGCCATGACCCGGTGCTGCGGGACATGGCCGCGCAGATTGTCGCGGAAACTTCCGGGGAAAAAGACACTAAATATTATGCAAAAGAACTTCCGGAGTTGCCGGCGGAAGGGCAGGTGGCACTGTTGGGTGGTTTGGCGGCGCGCAAAGACCCGGCGGCGCGTCCGGCGGTGGCCCAGGCGGTTTCCAGCAATGAAAAAGCCGTGAAAATGGCGGCGGTGAAAGCCTTGGGAACGCTGGGCAATGCGGAGGACGTGCCCGCCTTGGTGGAGTTGCTGGCGTCCAGCGATGCGGAAGTGGCCACGGCGGCGGCGCAGACGCTGGTGGACATGCAGGGTGCGGAAATTGATGCGGTATTGGCCAATGGATTTACGGCGGCGTCCGTGCCAGTGCGCGTGAAACTGCTGGAACTGCTCACCAACCGGCGCGCGGTGCAAACCGTGCCATTGGCGGTGCAAAGTCTAAACGACGGTGACGCCTCATTACGCATTGCGGGAT
>CAYXPO010000103.1:0-10940 GCA_964466925.1 uncultured Nitrospirales bacterium | reverse complement strand
TCACGCCCGCGCCGTTGAAGTTCCGTTCCCCTTGCTGACCCCCGAAATATTGGAGGCCTGCCGCAGGCTGCAATTGAAACTGGTTGTCTGCGCCATGGAAAACAGCCGGGAAGAATATGAAAAGATTCTCCGAAGCCCGGCGGACATGGTCATGCTGGATTGCCCGGACCTGTTCCTGGAAATTCAAAAAGAAAGCGGCGCCGCTACTCCGGCTTTGCGGTAAAGCGGTACTCTTCCGCATACGATTGAAGCGCCTCCCGCAACAACTTGCGCCCCCGGTACAGGCGCGACATCACCGTCCCCAGCGGGCAATTCAACTTTTCCGCGATGTCCTTGTAGGACATGTCCTCCAAGTCGGCCATAATCACGGCGCCCCGGAAGTCCTCCGGCAGTTTATCAATGGCGGTTTTCACCCGGTCGTCCAGCAATTCCATGAGGTCTTCGCGGGTGCCATGGGTCATGTCCACGCGCACTTCCGGGTCCGGGCTGGCCTCCTCGACGGGCTCCGCGCCGGTCAACTCCACGGTGGCGGGCCGGCGGGTCTTCCGGCGGTATTCATTGATGAACGTATTGCGCAGAATGGTCAACAGCCATGCCTTGATATACGTGCCCTCCTTGAACTTGTCGTGAAAACGCAGAGCCTTGACGATTGTATTTTGCGTCAGGTCCTCCGCATCGGACTTGTTCCGGGTGAGGCGCAAGGCGACCGCATGGAGCATGTCCAGGTGCTCCAACACCTGGTCTTCAAACTCCTTGGACCGTGGTTGCGGTACTATCGCCGTGGTGCTCATTGCTCTCGTGCCCATCCATAAAGACATTTCGTGCGAAATCTTCCCCGGGCGCGCCTCCCGACCGCCGCCCCGACTTCACTGGGTCATCCTAACAAGATTGAGGGGACACCGTCAATTCTTTCACGGCGCGATCATTGGGGCGGGAAACACGGCGGCTTATGCGCTGCTGGCGATGCCGAGCGTCTGCGCGAAGCGTTTCAGAAAGCTCTCCCGCGCGGGCTCGGCGCTGATCGGCTGGTGCACCAGCCGGCTTGCCAGCACTTGCATGTATTTGGCGGCGGGGGCATTGGGATACAGCAGCGAGAAAGGCTGGCTTTGCATGACCGCCTGGGAAACGTGCGGATCGCGCGGCAGGCAGCCCAGATAGGAGAGGCTGCGCCCAAGATATTGCTGCGACACGTTGGACAGTTTAGTGGCCACGGCTTTCGCCTGCGCTTGATTCCCCACCATGTTCACCACCAGGCGGATGATGGAATCCTTGCGAAGACTGTAAATGGTCTTCAACATGGCGTACGCATCCACAATCGCGGAAGGCTCCGGGGTGGTGACCAGCAGCACTTCATCGGCGGCGGTGGCGAAGGAGACGGCATTCTGCCCGATGCCCGCCATGGTGTCTATCACAATGAATTCCACTTCGTTCTGAAGGTCCTCAATCCCTTCCAGAATCCGCTGCCGCGCCTGATTCGGCAAGTCGGCCATCCGCGACAGACCGGAAGACCCCGGGATCAGTTCAATGCCGCCGGGCGCCCGCACCAGAATCTCCGCCAGCCGTTTTTGCCCCTCAATGACATGCTCGAGATTGAACATCGAACTGAGGCCCATCAACACTTCGACATTCGCCAGCCCGAGGTCCGCGTCAAGCAAGACCACGCGTCCGCCGCGCGCCGCCAGTGTAATGGCCAGGTTCACGCTGGTGCTGGTCTTGCCCACGCCGCCCTTGCCGCTGGTCACGGCGATCACACGGGCTTTTTTCTGGTACTGACGCACCAATTCTCTAAGATTTTGCGCTTGATCCACCACGGTTGTTCCTGCCTTCCAAAACGAGGTTTGCGATCATGCCCGGCGCGGCCACGCGAATATCGTCCGGAACATTCTGTCCCACGCTGACATAGCTCAACGGCAGGCCGGCCTCCAGAAGCATATTGAGAATGGAGCCGTACTGCCGGGTTTCATCCAGTTTGGTGAACAACAACGAGGCGGGCTGGAGGCACTTGAAATTCGACACCACGCTGCGCAGATCATCCATGTGCGTGGCGGCGCTCAGCACCAGCATGACTTCATGCGGGCGCGCCGCGTGAAGCACCGCCTTGAGGTCGTTGATCTGTTCGAGGTTGAACTGGCTGCCGCCCGCCGTGTCCATCAGCACCAGATCATAGTCCTGAAACTGCTTCATGGCCTCGGCCGCTTCCTTTGCGTCATTGGCCACCCGCAGCGGGAGGCCGATAATATTCGCATAGACGCGCAATTGCTCGACGGCGGCGACCCGGAACGTGTCGCAGGTCAGCAGGGCGACCCGCGCCCGTTCATGCACCGCAAAGTGTGCCGCCAGTTTCGCGAGGTTGGTGGTCTTGCCCACGCCCGTCGGCCCCGCCAGCGCCACCAGCCGGCACTCGCCGCCATGAAGGGCGATGCCGCCGGTGGTTTTGATCGCGCCGCGCACCACGAAATGCAGACGCTCCGCAAACACGCGCGGATCCCGCAGCACCTCCATGCCGGCATCTTTCACCACCAAGCCAATCAGCGCGGCGGCGGCCTTGCGCGAAACGCCCCGGCTCACCAGCGCGCGGTAGTGCGGCGCGAATTCCGTGGGCAGGCCCGCCCCGGGATGTTCCGCGTACAATACCTGCATCATCTCGCGGATATCCTGAAGTTCGCGGCGCACGTCATCGCCCAAGTCTCCGGGTTCGGGCTTCCGCTTGGGAAAGGCCACCACCGGCGAAGCGCCCGAAGCCGCGGGCCGGGGCGCGCCCTGCATGCGCCGTTGCGCGTCGCGAATCAACTGCTCGAATTCCTCTTTGGTGCGGGGTTTGCTTGCGCCGTCCGCCAACAGGCTGTGTTCCGCGTATTTCCGTTCCACCGGGCTGGGGGGACGGGGTGCGGATTCCGGTATGGGCACGGAGGCGGTGATTTCCACCACCTGCCGTCCGAAATACCCGAAGAAACCGCCTTCCGTGACGTGGCGCGTGCTGACCACCACGGCCTCCAGGCCATATTTCGCGCGCATTTTGCGGTAGGCTTCTTCGAGCGTGCCGCCGCGCACTTTTTGGAATCGCTGGCCCATGTTATGCGCTCACTTGTCCTTCGCTTTCCAAGGTTAACGCGGGATCAATTTCATGGTACGACAGCACCACAATCTTCGGGATGCGGCGCTGGACGATGCGCTTGAAGAACCGCCGCACGGGCGCGGAGGTCAGCGCCACCGGCTCCTGCCCGGACAACACCAGGGTTTGGACCGCCTGCGCGGTCTTTTCCGCTATCGCATCCGCCCGCGCGGGCGCCACCGGAATGTATTCGCCGGTATCGGCCTGCCCGATGGCGTTGAGAATTTCCTGTTCCAGTTCCGGGGCCACGGTCACCACCCGCAACACGCCTTTTTCATCCGCGTAGGCCGAACAAATCTCGCGCGCCAGCGCGTGACGGCAATATTCCGCCAGCACTTCCGTGTCCTTGGTGCGCGGGGCATAATCACACAATGTTTCCAGGATCACTTCAAGGTTGCGGAGCGACACCCGTTCGCGCAACAGATAATGCAACACCTTTTGCAGTTCCCCATACGTCAGCAAATTGGGAAGCAGTTCATTCACCACGGTGGGCGAGGTCTCTTTCAGATGATTGACCAGCGTTTGCACGTCCTCGCGGGTGAGAATTTCATCGGCGTGCGCATATATCAGTTCGGTCAAGTGGGTGGCCAGCACGGCGGACGGCTCAACAATGGTGTAGCCGTTGCGCTCCGCCCGGTCCCGGTCCTCCCGTGACACCCACACCGCCTGGAGGCCGAAGGCGGGCTCTTTGGTCGGGAATCCGCCCACTTCCTCCTCCACCAGCCCGGGATTCATCGCCAGGAAATAGTCCGGCATCAATTCGTACGACGCAATGACCGACTCGCGCAGTTTCACGCAATACTGGTTCGGGCGCAGGCGCATGTTGTCCACAATGCGGATCACCGGCACGATGAAGCCCATTTTGGAGGCAATCTGCTGGCGGATGATCTGAATGCGGTTGAGCAGATCGCCCCCCTGCCGGGTATCGGCCAATGAGATGAGTCCGTACCCCAGTTCTATCTTGAGCGGGTCCACCGTCAGCAAGTCTTCCGTGCGCGCCACCGGTTTCTCCGTTTCCGCCGCCTTGGCCGCGGCGTCCTCCGCTTTCTTCCGTTCCGTGAGGCGCTGCTGGGTTTCCCGCGACGAATACGCCAGGAAGCCAATCACCGCCGCCACCACCAGGAACGGCCCCGTCGGCATGCCGGGCACCAGTCCGAACAACGCCAGCATCACCGAGGCGACACCCAACGCGCGCGGATACCGGCCCAACTGCGCCCCAAAATCCGCGCCAAGGTTTTCCTCGGAAACCGTGCGCGTCACAATCAGGCCCGCCGCCGTCGAGACGATCAGCGAGGGAATCTGCGACACCAAACCGTCGCCGATGGTCAGGATCGTATAGGTCGAGGCGGCCTCGGCCAGCGGCATGCCCATCATCACAATCCCAATGATCAATCCGAAGATGATGTTGACAATGGTGATGATGATGCCCGCAATGGCGTCGCCCCGCACGAATTTGGTCGCACCGTCCATGGCCCCGTAAAAATCCGCTTCCCGCTCGATGTCCCGCCGCCGTTTCCGGGCCTGCTCTTCGGTAATCAGGCCCGCGTTGAGATCGGAGTCCACGCCCATCTGCTTGCCCGGCATGGCATCCAGGGTGAACCGTGCCGCCACTTCGGAAATGCGCGTGGCGCCCTTCGTGATCACGACAAACTGGATTACCACCAAAATGACAAAGATTACCATCCCCACAAACAGGTTGCCGCTGGTCACGAAGCCGCCGAAGGACTGGATCACCTGCCCTGCGTTGGCCTGCGACAGGATCAGGCGCGTGGCGGCCACGTTCAAGCTGAGCCGGTACAGCGTGAGGAGGAGCAACAGTGACGGGAACACCGCGAAATCCACCGCCCGCTGCAAATAGAGCGTGGCCAGCAGCACCACCACGGACAGCGAAATGTTGATCGTGAGCAGGACATCCAGGAGTGGCGTGGGCACGGGGATGATCAGCACCAACAGAATCCCCACCACGCAAATCGCCAGGGGAAGGTCCTGGTTGCGCATCAGCGAAAACCGCGCGGTCTGTTGCAAGGGGGCTGCCATATTACCGGTTGTTTTTCCTTAAAAATTTCATACCGCCGTCCTAATATCCCGCATCAGCCATTGCCGTTCCCGTATCTTTTCCGCGCGCCGGTCAATCCCGTACACAAACGAGAGAATCTCGGCCACGGCATGAAACAACGTCTCCGGTATCGCCTGGTTGATGTCCACGGTTCTAAACAGCACCCGCGCCAACTCCGGCTTTTGCACAATGGGCACCTGATGCTTTTCCCCCAACTCGCGGATGCGCTGCGCCGTCAACCGCTGGCCCTTGGCGATCACCACGGGCGCGCTCATCTCGGCCATGTTGTAGCGCAGGGCCACGGCGTATTCCGTGGGGTTGGTGATGATGACGTCCGCCTTGGGCACTTCCGCCATCATGCGTTTCATGGCGATTTGCCGCTGTATCTGGCGGATGCGCCGCTTGATGTGCGGATCGCCTTCCATTTCCCGCATTTCCTGTTTCGCTTCCTCGCGGGTCATCCGCAAATCCCGCTCGTGCTGCCAATACTGATACCCGTAGTCGAAAATGCCGATCACGAGCATGGCCAGGGCGATCCGCCACCACACCGCCACCACGAGGGCGCCCACCGCCGCGCTCAGGCTTTCGGGGGGCATGTTCATCAGCGCCAGGAAGTCCGGCAGGCGGGAGTGCAACGCCAGCCAGACCACCCACACCGCGAAGGCGAGTTTCAAGATGGATTTCACCAATTCAATCAGGCTGCGCACGGAAAAGAACTTCTTCATCCCCGTGAAAACATTCAACCGGTCCAGTTTGGGCTGGAGCGGCTTGGCCGTGAAAATAACGCCCACCTGCGCCAGATTGATGGCCAACCCCACCGCCAAAAGCACCGCCATGATGGGCAATGCCGTCATTCCATAATCCAGCAGGGAGCGGGAGGCCAGCGCGGCAACGGGAAGCTTGTTCAACATCAGGCGGTCCGCATTGCCGATATAATAGCGCATGGCTTCGCTGAGGGTGTTCATCATGGGATGCGCGAGCAGCACCAGCGCCAGCAGGGCCGCGCCCAGCGCCACCCCCGAGGTGAGGTCCTGGCTGCGCGCGATATTCCCCTCTTCACGGGCCCGCTGTTTTTTCTGCGGACTCGCGGGAAGGTTTTTTTCGCCTCCGACATCTTCCGGCATGGGTGGTTAACTCATTCCTCGAACCAAAGTTTCAACATTCTTGAACATCGCATGGAACATGCCCTCCAGTGTGTAGAGGTATATCCCAATGATTAACGCCATTAAAAACAGTCCCGTTGCGATGGTGATCGGGAATCCCACCACGAACAACTGGATTTGCGGCACCACCCGGCCCAGCAGACCCATCACCGCATAGGCCAGCAACATCGCGGCCGTCACCGGCGCGGCGATCATCAGGCCGTCAATAAACAGCCACTGGCCCCACCGGCCCGCTTCCAGCCACAATTCGGGCCGGGCCGTGAAACCGCCCACGGGAAGGTGTTCATAGGTGGAATACAAGGCCCAGAGCATCATCCGGTGGCCGCCGGTGGTCAATAAAAACAACACGCCCAGGACAAAGAGAAAGAAACCGAAGATGGGGTACTGGGTTTCCATCGCCGGGTTGAAAATATTCATCATCCCGAAACCCGTCTGAAGATCCATAATCTGGCCCGCCACCTGTATCGCGGCAAACACCAGCGTCATCACAAACCCCATCATCAACCCTATCATCAGTTCGCCAATCGCCAACAGGCCGAAATTCATGGGTTCTGCGGGCAGGGTGTGCGCCAACGCCGGCAGCGTTGGCGTGATCAGCATCGCGGTCAACGCCGTCAGGCCCATCTTGCCCATAATGGGAAAATTCCGCGAACCCAGCACCGGCGCGGAAACCACCAGGCCGCCCACGCGGATCATGACCAGCAGAAACAACTTGAAAATTTCCACTTCGGCCATGGCTGTTCCTCATTTCACTTTATATACGCCGTCATGCCCTGAAATAAATCCTGCATGTAGGTAATCAACGTGTCCGACATCCAGGGCAGAAACAAAATGAACGACAGGAGCACCACCAGTATTTTCGGCACAAAGGTCAGTGTGATCTCCTGAATCTGGGTCACGGACTGCAAAATACTGATCACCAAGCCCACCACCATTCCCGACAACAACATGGGGGCCGAGACCAATATGGTGATCAGCATGGCATGCTGCCCGATAGTAATGACATCATCTAGGGTCATGGTGTCCGATTCAAGGTAGTCCGGCTACCCCTCCATTACCGCCATTGTTTTTACAAAAACACAATATAATCCCATCGTGGGTCCAGAATACCACAATATATTGCGTGTGTCAATCTTATTTAACATGAACGTTTTGTTCAGAATCGCTGTAAGTTGACTTAAGACAGCGGTTTGCATAGGATAAGGTGCAAACAGGAACTTGTGGCGGCCCTAACGTGCATATACCTTCTGAAAAGACCCCGGAACCTTCCCGGGAGCGCGTCTGGCAAATGTTTGACCGGATTGCCCCCCGCTATGATCTGCTCAACCAACTCCTGTCCTTTGGCCGGGATGCCGCGTGGCGCAAACAATTTATCCGGCATCTTCCCCCGGGTTCCAGCCTGCATGTGCTCGATTTGGCCACCGGTACCGCCGACGTCCTTATCGCCTTGGCGAAAAACCCCCGCGTAGCCACTGGAGTGGGGCTCGACATGTCGTGGGAAATGCTGCGGCACGGGAAACAAAAACTGATGCGGTCCGGCTTGGCCCCGCGGTTTGCCCTGCTGCGCGGCGATGCCACGGCCCAGGGACTTTCCCCCGAAACCTTCGATCTGGTGACCATGTCCTTTGGCATCCGGAACGTGACCGATGTTTCCGCGTGCCTGCGAGAAATGCGGCGGGTGCTCAAGCCCGGCGGGCGCGCCCTGATCCTCGAATTCTCCCTGCCCGGCAACCGTATCCTGCGCGCGCTCTACCTCGCCTATTTCCGCCATGTATTACCCCGCATCGGCGGGATCATCTCCGGCGACTCCCATGCCTACCGCTACCTCAACACCACCGTCGAGACCTTCCCTTACGGCGGCGCGTTCCTCGATCTCATGACCGGTGCAGGATTTCACCATGTCCAGGCGCACCCCCTCACCTTCGGCATCGCCACATTGTACCAAGGGGACAAAGAGTAAACAGGATTCTTTGGTCCACAATTTAAAAGCCCCGGCAGGGGTGCTGCCGGGGCGTTGTGAAAGCGCACTATCCTATGCCAAACCGGGACAGAATCCGTCTTCGGTGTTTTCTTCGGGGCAGGCATGATAGCCGCCGGAGTTGAAGAACTGAATAACCCGCAGGAGTTCGGAGAGGCTGATCCGCCAATCCTGTGGATAGTAGTCGCTGTCATACTGATCGCAGGCGGTGTCGCCGGGCCCGGGGGCGTATCCGTCTTCGGTGCCTGCCTGACAATGGAATCCGCCCGAGTTGTAGAATTGGATAACCCGCAACAACTCGGACAGGCCAATCACGCCATCGTCATTCTGGTCCGCGGAATATCTGCCGGGATTCGGGGTTTCGCCTTCGCCTTCCAGCACACCCTCACCTTCACTGCCGCCTTCGCCTTCCACACCACCTTCACTGCCGCCTTCACCTTCCACACCGCCTTCCACTTCGCCCTCCGTGGCGCCGGTGCAACCGGCGGGATGTATCCCGGAATTCCAGGCGTTGGTGGCATAGACCTCGGCGCCCAACGCCGCATAGAGCACATATTCCTCGCGGTTGGTGCAGCCATCCCTGTCCGCGTCCTGATCGGGGGCGAACCACGCCGGCAGGGTTTGGAATATGGACGGATCGGGCGGGGTGATGCCTATTTGGGCCAGCAGGCCCACCAATTGCGTAATCGCGCTCATGGTGTCCGCATCGCCGATAAGAGTGTAGCCCGCCAAGGTGTAGGACAACCCGGACACCAAGTACGGGGCCATGGCATTCACGAGGCCGAGGTAGCCTTGAGAGGTTAATGCATTCACAAGAAGCGAACGGATGGCGGTGTAGTTGTTCTGGAACGCGTCCAACGCCATCTGATGGGTCAACCCGTTCAGATTGAACCCGGTATCGTTCAGCACCATGGCGATGACCGCCAGTTCATAGGCGTCCAGCATGCCGTTGCCGGACACCGGGATTTCCGCCTCCGGATTCACCGGGCCGTTGATGTCCGCCTGATCACACCGGACCAGATTGGCGAAATCGGCGATTTCCGGCACCAGGCGCATAAGCGGTTCGAGCGAACAGTAGATGGTGTCGAGCGCGCCGCAGAAGTTGAAGTTGCCCGGCGCGGGCGGTAGAGGCGTGCGCGGCATGGGGGTGCACACATACACCTCGCCTTCGCCCTCGCCTTCGCCGCCACCCTCGCTTCCGCCTTCGCCTTCTTCGCCTCCTTCACCCTCCGGCGGAGCCGTCACATTTACATACCAGGAGGTGGTGTCGGAACCGATTCCGTTCTCCACCCTGATGGTGATGTGCAGGGGGGACAACAGATAATTCGTGGTCCATTTCACCACCCCGGACACGGAATCAATGATCAGGCCGGCCGGTGCAGGATTGGGACTCACGATAGACCACGTGAAAGGTCCGGTTCCCGTGACGGTGGTGTTGATTTCGTACAGGACGCCGTTTTCAACCCACGCGTCCGCGATGGGCGTGAGTTCCGGGAGAGTGCCCGCCGCCACGGAAAGCGCCGCAGGAACCACCGTGCTCCACGTTTGCCCCGCGTTCAAGGTGCCTTCCGCCTGTCCCGGGCCGCCGATGAGCATGGGGGGGGCATCCCCCGCGCGCAGGTAAATGCCGGAGAGCACGCCGGTCGTATTGGTGTTGCGCACCACGATCTGGTTGAAGCCGTTAAAGACCGACGTGGTGTCGTCAAAATGGAACACATGGAATTGCACGCCGGTATTCGTGCCGAACGGGATAATATCGTTCCAATAATTACCGCGCAGGTAACCGAAGGGGGCCGCCAAGCCGGAGGCCAATTCCCCGAGCAAGGGGGTGCGGCTGTCCGTGTAGGGATTTATTTCGGTTAATACGGGTGCATTGTCCGTGCTGCCCGTGAGAAGGCCCCCCTCGACGCCCGGAAGCGAACCGGCGGCATCCGGACTATACATGTTCGACACAATGGTCAGTCGCCCGGAGTGTTCCGGAGCGCTGCTGGCGCCATAAAGCGCTTTTACTTCCGCACCGTCCGCGCGGACGATGGTTCCATGCAACTTAATCATGCCGGGGGTGCCGTTTCCGGCACGTCCGCCATTGCCGCCCATGCCGCCCGCGCCGCCGATGCCGCCCATGCCGCCCGCGCCGCCTGACCCCCCCGCGCCCGCATAGCCGCCGCGTCCGTCCCAGCCGGAATCCGGGGAACTCGGGCTTCCGCCCGGTCCGCCGCCTCCGCCCGGTCCGCCGGACACACCCTCCGCGCCGGAGAGTCCCGGCGCACCGGGATGTGGATTTGCGGCACTGATGTCAAACACCGCCCCGCGAACATCCAGCATGCCCGCCGCCGCAATAATGAGTGCACCGCCGCCACTGGCGCCCACGACGCCCGTGCCGCCCGCGCCGCCCGCACCCGCTTCACCGCCGGCACCGCCCGCGCCGCCACCGCCGGAATTCGATGCGGATGCTCCTGCATTTTCACTGACCCCCGCGCCGCCATTGGCGCCGGCGCCGGTGCCGCCGAGATTCCGGTCCGTGGAATTGCCGCCTGTGGGGCCGCCATTTCCTGTGTTGCCGGCGAGACCAAGAGGCCACTTTCGGTGATAAGGGAAGTGATATGATGTTCGAGCACTTTATCGGAAAAG
>CAYXPO010000102.1:0-11101 GCA_964466925.1 uncultured Nitrospirales bacterium | reverse complement strand
GAACAGAACCTGCGGTCAACGCCGCAATAAATCGTTGCGCCTCTTGTTCGGCGGAACGGTGAACAATCAAAGCCAGTCCACAGGGGCCTGTATGATTGGGGGCATCGCACGTGTGGGCCGTGGTGCAGGTCACATCCACAAAAACAGGTCCGTGTTTGCCGGGGACAAATCCTTTGGCGCGATACAGGCCCGGCAAATGCGCCAGTGCTTCGAGCAGATGCTCCACGTTAATTGCATGGTCCAGAGAAATGGCGAAGGATGCATAATGGGGATCCCGGCAAAGGGCGTATTCACCGGATAAATGCCGCACGGGGCGGCCCGCAAAGGGATCGATCCTTGCTTCACAGAAACAGGTGCGCACAACGGGCACTCCCGGGTGGATGGCGTGAATTTCCTGTTCCGCGCGTTCAATTTCCCGTTCGGGGAACAAATCGGTCTTGTTGAGGAGCACCACATCGCTGCTTTCGATCTGGGCGCGGATGTTGGGAAGGGTCTGCACCAGGACCGGCAGGGTTCCGGGATCCGCGAGGCCGATGATCGAGGCAAGGGCATACACGGCCTCAAGGCGGGTTTCTCGGAGCATGTGTTCGGCGACTTTGGGATTGGCCATGCCGCTGGCTTCGACAATGACGCCTTCGGCCTGGGGAAAGCGGGCGGGCAGTTCAGTAAGCACCCGGATAAACTCCCCCACGAGGCACTTGCAGAAAATGCTGCCGCCGGGAATGCAGAGCACGTCTTTTGCGGACGCTTGAAGCACGGAACCGTCTATATCCGCAGTGGAAAACTCGTTCACCAGAAAGACCAGCGCGCGGTCCGGATGCCGCATGGCGATGTTCCGCAAGAGGGTGGTCTTGCCGCTGCCCAGGAAGCCGGTGACGAGACACAGGGGGATCATGCCTTGCCGAGTTCTTTCGCCCTTTCGAGAATGGCGTTAACAAAGGTTTCCGTATCGGGGATTTGGGAAATGAATTTCACCTGGCCGTCAATGCAGACGGTGGGGATGTTTCTCACGCCCATGCGCGTCATGTAGCCGATGCCCTCCCTGCTTTTAATCTTGTGCTCGCGCACTTCGACCGGCAAATCCACGTGGGCGGCGGCTTTGATGGCCGCATCGAGCATGTAGAGGCAGGGCGCGCATCCGGACGAGTCCAGGGTGATCACATCCAGAATGACCGATTTCTCTTCCAGAAAATTGGGGATTTTGATGTCGTCGAAAGGCCCCATGTCCGTGAACGTCACCGTCATCCGGGCCACCTGCCGCTGGTAATCATCATGCACCATATGGGCGACCGCCTGGAGATTGGCCTCGGGGGTGCCGTAGGGAAGATCACATCCCGGCGCGAGGACGAATCCCTGGTTGCCCCCGGTGTCTATGCAGCGAATGGCGTCGAGCATGGCGTCGGCGGGTTTGCCGAGGAGCAGCACCGTGGTGAGTTTCAGATTGCCGCCGGCGCTTTTTCCGTTCTTGCGGGCGAGCGCGCAGAGCAATTCCAGCGGAATATTCTCATCCACCGATATATTGTCACAGGCGGTCCGGCACATTACCTCCAGGTTGCGCGTGGCGTCACCGCAGACAAACAACGAGGACAAACCGCCCCGCACCTTGATAAAGGAGAACAAATCGTTCAAATACGGCGTGACGAATTCATGGAAATGTTCGGCGGAAATCTGGCTGGTCATGGGGTCCACCACGGCGATGATCGGGCAGCCATTTTCCAGATAAAACCCCGCGGCGCGCTTGGCGGCTTCCGTGGCGAACGCCATGGTCTCTTTCGTTTTTACCGGGTTCATCAGCAAATCCAGGAACAGCTCGCTGCCCCGCAAATGGGAGATGAGGGTGAAGGGCCCGGTTATCAGGCCATAGAGGGCGATGTCCTTCCCCAATTCCACGTTGAGCCGCTGGAGGGCTTCGCGCACCAGCGGGAAGCGGCCCTGATGGAGATCAAAAGAGGGCAAATCGTCTATTTTTCCTTCACCCATGAGCGGGTGTGACACCACGGAGGGCGGCACTTCATCGGCCCACGCCAGCTTGCACCCCAGAATCTCCGCTTCCATCTGCAAATCAAAGACGATGGGCAGTCCGTCGGGGCGGTACAGTTCATGGGCTTTTTTCAGACCCTTGACAATCAGATCGCTGGAACGCAGGTATTCCGTGGCGGAAACCCCAAGCAGCTTGCCGCCATGCACACCCACAAAAGGAACCCACGCGGGGCGGAGCGTTCGCCCGCCCTGAAATGCCGACAACAGCAATTCTTTCGATGGCACAGCCTGGTACCTCCTGATGTTCCGCAAACATCATAATCATTTTTTTGTTGACTTTCCATCATGCACCCGTTATGCTTAACGGCAGTAGGTACGTTTCCGGGGTTTATGAGGGAAATGTTGCAGCCAAGCGATTAGGAATTTTGGAAGTACAATCGGACCCATGCGCCACCAGGGGTGGGGAATCAGAATACAACGCTGTTGGGTCGCATCCCATTTATGGCGCATGAAAAAGTAAACCGTCCGGGAAAAAACGGGCGAATACTTTGGGAGAAGACCATGGGTGAGTTGGTGCAGATGGGGAGTGTGGACTCCGAATCCACGGATGAAGCGCAAGAAGTCCATGAGCTGGGCGCGTGTCTTGATGTGGGAACCGTCGCTTTTCTTGAATTGAATCCGAAGAGCGGCTGCCCGATGCGGCAAAAAACCGTGATCCGGGGATGGGAACAGGAATCTTTCCTGTTAGTGGACAAGCCGAACGCCAACATCCGGCGCAGCCAGCCGTGTGCGCTCCGCTTCATGCAGGATGGCGTGGTATGGGGGTTTTACACCCTCATCAGCGATCCGTCACCGGATCGTTCGGACCGCATGATCGAGTTGGCCTGGCCCAAGGAAGTCCAGCATGTGCATCTGCGCCGCCACGAACGCTTGAAAGTAGTGATTCCATGCACGGTCAAACTACTGGATGGAAGCGTTTTCCAGGCCTCCGTACAGGACCTGAGTTACGGCGGATGCTGCATTTTATCCGACGCGCCTCTGTACGAAGGCATGAAAATCTGGTTGAATTTTACCCTGCCGGACGGCGTGGTTGTGGAGGAGTTGCCGCTTCTCGTGAAAAACCGGCGTTTGGCAAACGGGGGGGAATACTTTCTCGGATGCGCGTTCGTGGATGAAAAAGAAGCCGAGCGTTCAGGGATTGGCATGTTTGTAAACAGGATGATCACCTACGAACGGGGCCAAGCCGCCCCAAAAGCGCTCTGGCTGGTCCTTTCCGGGTCTGCGGAGGACCTAAATCGCCTGCAGGCCGCGGCGGGCGGCCTTTCCACGGGCATCCGTCTTGTTAATGGTGTTGTGGACCTGTTTCATCAAATTCGGCTGCAAATTCCGCTTGTGGTGTTCATTAATGCCGCGCAAAAAAATATGCGTGCATTGGACATTTGTCATATTCTTCGAAACACCCCGGGCCTTGAAACGGTCAAACTGGTGGTCTATGGGGGGCATCCCGCCGCCCAGATGAACGAAAAAATGGCGGCGGCGGGCGTTACGGCCTGTCTTAAGGATTTAGCCAATGCCGCCGCACTGGGTCCGTTTTTTTCGGACAAATGACCCGTAGTATCCTAACGGGCGGGCCGTGCGGGCGCATCCTGTGCTGTTCACCAGGATTTGAACCATGCCAGTGTATCGTTTGACAAAACATCTGCTGTTTCCCCCGCCGCATCACGCGGAGGACGGTTTATTGGCCGTTGGGGGGGATTTAAGCCCCCAACGCCTGCTGCTGGCATACGCGCACGGCATTTTCCCATGGTACAGCGAGGGGGAGCCGATCATGTGGTGGTCGCCGGACCCGCGCACCATTCTGCTCCCGGACGAGTTTCACCTTTCGCGCCGCCTGAAGCGGGTGATTAAGGGGGGCGAATACCGGGTGACCTTGGATACGGCGTTTGCCCAGGTGATTTCGGGATGCGCCAGCATGCCGCGCAAGCACGAAAAAGGAACCTGGATTACACCGGAGATGGAACGGGCCTACGTCCGCCTTCACGAGATGGGGTTTGCCCATTCCGTGGAATGCTGGCATGGGGAAGCATTGGCGGGCGGCCTGTATGGCGTATCGCTGGGGTCGTGTTTCTTTGGCGAGTCCATGTTTTCCCGGCGGCCCAACGCCTCGAAAGTGGCCTTGGCCTTTCTGACGGAACAGTTCAAACGGTGGGGATTTTCCTTGATAGACTGTCAATTGGCCACGCCGCACCTCTCCAGCCTGGGCGCCCGGGAAATTTCGCGGGACGAATATCTGAAAAGGCTGCGTCAGGGGCTCCATGCGCCCACCCGCCGGGGAAACTGGGGGCGGGAAACCGGAGAGTAGAGGGCGGGGGAAGCTTGCAGGCATAATAGGGCCGGATAGCGCAAGGAGGATTGTCTTATGCAGGTGGTGATACGCGATACGAAACAGGACGCGATCAATCTGGCGGCGGCCATTATGGCGCGGGAACTGAGAGCACGCCCGAACCTGGTGCTGGGGCTGGCAACCGGGCGCACGATGGAAGGGCTGTATGCGCGGTTTGTCGAGATGCATCAGCGGGAAGGGCTGGATTTTTCCCTGGCGGTGACCTTCAACCTGGACGAGTACATCGGCCTTCCCCCGGAACACAAGGGTTCCTACCGCTATTACATGAACCATCACCTGTTCCACCATGTCAACATTGATTTGCGCAACACGCATCTGCCCAACGGCATGGCCCGGGACATTGAAAAGGAATGCCGCGATTATGAGGCGAAAATTCGCGATTACGGCGGCATTGATCTGCAACTGCTCAGCATCGGCGCCTCGGGCCACATCGGATTCAACGAACCGTTGAGCGCCATGCGGTCCCGCACCCGCGAGAAAGCGCTTACCCTGAAAACCGTCGAACAAAACAGCCCGCTGTTTGACCGTCCCGAGGAGATGCCCCGGCGCGCCATCACGATGGGCGTGGGAACCATACTCGAAGCGGAGCGCTGCCTGATACTGGTCACCGGAGAAAAAAAGGCGGAGATACTGGCCAAGGCGGTCGAAGGGCCGGTTACTTCGATGATCAGCGCCACGGCCCTGCAACTCCACGAGCATTGCACGGTCATTGTGGACGAGGAAGCGGCGTCCAAACTGGAGAATCGTGAATATTACCATTGGATATTCGACAATGAGCCGGAGTGGCAGGAATTTCGAAATGCCCCGTACGCCTGAACCCGGCGGCTATCGCCTTGCGAAAACAGGAAGAAGGCACTATTCTTGAGGCCATGGAAAGAAAACAATGAAAATGGTTCCCTATAAAACAAGGCTAATCCGGAATTTATCCGGCGCCGCGATGGTTTTTGGGGCCATGTGTGCGCTGTGGGCGCAAACCGCGCCGGACACCGCGCCGGACACCGCCGCCGTGGAAGCGCAGCGCAAGAGCATCGCCGATGCCCAGGGCATGGATGAGACCCTGCGCGGACGCGTGCTGGAACAATATGACGAGGCGCTCCGGCTTTTGAAGGCGGCCCAGGAATGGCGGGCCAAGGCGGAGTATTTCGAGCAGGCGCAGAAACGCGCCCCGAACGAAGTGAAGGGGCTTCAGGAGTATCTGGCAAAACCGCCCGAGGTGCAGGCGGTTCCAATACCGGACAAGGCGGACCTTCCGCAATTGGAGCGTTTGCTGGCGCAGGCCGAAGCGCAATACAAAAGCCTGCAAAGCGAATTTGACCAGTTGATCCGCGAACCCGGCCGCCGCACCGACCGCCGGAATGAAGTGGCCGCGCTGCAGGCCGCCGCCCAACAGCGCATTCAAGACGCCCTAAACGAATTGAATACACCGGTGGAGCCGCAAGAACTCAACGTGGCGCGCCGCACGGCCATCGAGGCACGGGTCGAAGCCGCGCGTCAGGAAATGGCGGCGTACGAAAAGGAAGTGAAGTGTTATGACGTCCGGGGGGACATGATCGCCCTGTTGCAGGAATCCACCAAGCGCCGCTTGGCGCAGGCCGAGGCCGAGTTCAAGACCTTTCGCGACGCCGTGGCGGAACAGCGGCGCAAAGAAGCCAGAAAAGCGGCGGAAGACGCGCGGCGCGTGCTCATGGAATTGACCAAGGACGATCCCGCCATTCAACGCCAGGCCACGAAACTGGCGGAGGACAATACCAAGCTGGCGGAACAGCGCATGGGCGAGGAGGGCTTCACCGGCAAGATCGAGTCGGCCAACGCCACCCTGGAAAAAGAACGCGCCCGGCTCAAGCAAATCGAGGACCAATACAACCGCATCCTCGAGCGGGTGAAGGCCAGCGGGCTGGACAGCGCGGTCGGGGTGATGCTGCGCAAGCAAAAAGCCCTCTTGCCCGGCATCCGTGATCTGAAGCGTCAAATACGAGAGCGCAAAACGGAGATTTCCCAGATTCAGCTTGCGCAAAATGTTCTGCGCGAACAACGGCTGAACCTTGCGGACGAGGAGCGCAAACTGTACGAGGCGATCACCGCCCTGGGGCCGCGCTCACCGGAAAGCGTCAGCAAGGATATCCGGAAGCGGCTGTCCGGATTGATCCAGGATCAACGTGATTTGATTGACGCGATCCAGCGGGATTCCGAAGTGTATGTGAACCTGGCGTTTGAGATCAACGCCTGCCAGGAACGGCTCATTGCCCAAACCCGGCAATTCACGGGTTATATCAATGAAAACATCCTGTGGATTGGCGCGACCGCCCCCTTGGGCGTCAATACGCTGGTGGAAACGAAGGATGCGGTTCTATGGCTGGTGGACCCCGCCGAGTGGCGGCAGCTTCCTCGATTGCTGCGCAACAATTTGCTCAGCGATATGGAACTGACGGTTCCGGCCCTGGCGGTGTTGTTGACCTGGCTGATCTTCCTGCGGCGGATTCATGCACGAATCACGGCGCTTGGTGTTGAGGCGAGGAAAAAACGTGCAACACGATTCTCGCAAACGCTGGAAACTGCCGGACTGACCGCCATGGCGGCGGGATTTTGGCCGGGGGTGCTGGCATTTGCCGCATGGCGGCTTTCCTCCGCCGGGGAACCTGTGGAACAACTGCGCTGCGTGGCCGCCGGCTTGTTTGCCATCGCGTTGATAGGGCTGTGTCTCCAATCGGTCCGAACCGTGCTTTTGCCCGGCGGTCTCGCCGAAGCGCACTTTGGCTGGCCGGAAATACGGGTGGCGGCGGGCCGCCGCACCCTGTTGCGGCTGTCCGTTGCCCTGTTGCCCCTGACCTTTGTGGTGGTAACCTTTGAAAACCAGGCCAACGAATATTGGAAGGACGCCGCGGGCCGGATTGGATTCACCCTGGCCATGCTGGCGCTCGCGGCGGGATTGTACCGCCTGTTTTCCATTATGCGCGCGGGTTTTCAGGAAATCCGGCGCGGGGCGTGGCTCGCGGAGCGGCGCGGACTGTTGAGGATGATGCATCTGGTGTTGACGGCGGTGCCGGGGGTTTTGGCGGTCTTGGCGCTTGGCGGTTATTACTTTACCGCGCTTCACTTGTCCTCCCGGTTTTTCTGGACGCTCATTTTTGTCTTGGCCGTATTGTTGACTGTGGGACTCGTTCGACGATGGCTGCTGCTGGCACGGCGCGCCCTGGCCATCAAACAGGCGCAACGCCGCCGGGAAGCTATACGAAATGAGGAGGAGGAACCGCTCGATGCGCAATTGGATATCGTCCGGCTGGACACCCAAACGCAGACCCTCCTGCGGTACGCCACCGCCCTGATCATTCTGATTGGAATCTGGGGCATCTGGGTGGACGTAATCCCCGCGCTGTCCGTGTTCGATCGGATTCAATTATGGGAAATCACCGTGCCCACGGAAGAACAGGTGCAGGGTGCGCAGGGACAGAAGGAAATCATCATCAAGCAGCGGTTGGATTGGGTGACGCTCTCGGACGCGGGGGTGGCGGCCTTGATTGCCATAATCGCCTATTTGAGTGTCCGGCATCTGCCGGCCTTGCTTGAAATGATTCTGCTTCAGCGCCTGAAAATGGGCGCGGGGGAACGGTATGCCGTCCTGGCCCTGATCCGCTATGCCATCATCGCAACAGGCGTTGTATGCGCCTGCCGGATGCTGGGCGTGAGCTGGAGCAGCGTGCAATGGCTGGTGGCGGCGCTGACCGTGGGGCTGGGCTTCGGGCTCCAGGAAATTTTCGCCAATTTCATTTCCGGGCTGATATTGTTGTTTGAGCGGCCCGTTCGCGTGGGCGACACGGTAACGATGGGCACGATGACGGGAAAAATCACCCAAATACGGACGCGTTCCACCGTGCTCGCGGATCAGGACCGCAAGGAACTCATCATCCCCAACAAGGAATTCATTACGGGCCGGATCATCAACTGGACCCTTTCCGACCCCATCACGCGCGTGATCGTGGCGATGAATCTTGCCTATGGTTCGGACATTGAGCGCGCGGTGGACATCATGCGGCAAACGCTGGAAAACCATCCGGACGTGTTGAAGCAGCCCGCTCCGGACGTGGTATGCGCGGGGTTTGGCGAAGCGTTCATGCGGTTCGAGGCGCGCGCCTTCTGCGAAGACGTGGAAACGGCCTTGCGCGTCAAACACGAACTGCACGTGGCCGTCGAAAAGACCCTGCGCGCCTCGGGCATCGCGGGCCTGCCCCAATGGGCGGCTCCCTTCAAGCCGGAGAGGAACTCAATATAGTACCGGGCCCCCCGTGTTTTGGTGTTTATTGGAGTCTAATGATAAAATGTAAACACTGCGCTAAAGACCGGCAAGTGCGTGAAAGGAAGGATACAGTGGATGTGTCAGCAGACAGCAGCCATATATGAACACGGTTGTCTTACTCCTTTGACACCCTTAAGCGGGATTCCTGAGCATTCAATGGTGCGAATCACCATCGAATCACATAGCATCACATCAAGAGAGCAGCAATTGGCGCTTTTGCGGGAAGTTCCAATGGATAATGAGTTCGCCGAAGCCATAGAAATGGGGCGGAGACAACCGTGGACAGTCAACGAGTTTTAGCCGATACTTCCTTATTTATCGAGCACCTTCGCGCTAAAGACAAAACAGCCACACTACTTTACCGCCTTACAAACCAGAAACAGGTGGAGACGTGCGCAATAGTAGCGGCAGAGATTTATTATGGGGCACGTAAGAAGGAAGCGGAAGACGCTGCCACTGCATTATTGCAGCCTTTTATTGTTCACCCATTTACGTTATCAATGGCCGCAAGGCAAAGTGCCATACTTATTCCATCAATTAAGCTTAACCGAACTATCGACTTGCGTGATTTGATGATCGGCGTAACAGCTATAGAACTGGAAATGCCAATCGCAACATTAAATCGTGCGCATTTTGATGGTATCCCTGGTTTGGAAGTCTTTGCTATGTGATTGTTGCGTCTGATATGGAAACAACATAAGGAATAGGAGCAATGCGAATCATGTTGGCGATGTTGACTGTACCCACGTTGGCGGCGGCGTTGAGCGCCGGGGCCGCAACGAACCCCGTGACCTTTGGCGAGGATGTGGCATTCTTAAAGCAATACACGGAGGTAATCACGCTGACCAGCGCGGACGGCCAGGCGCAGGCGGCCGTGGTGCCGGGATATCAGGGGCGCGTGATGACCAGTACGGCCGCGGGCGAAGGGGGCCTGAGCTTTGGCTGGATTAACCGGGAACTCATTTCCTCGAAGAAGACCGTGCCGCACATCAATGTGTTCGGCGGCGAGGACCGGTTTTGGATGGGGCCGGAGGGCGGCCAGTTCGCCATCTTTTTCGCACCGGGAACCCCCTTTGATCTGGAACACTGGCAGACCCCCCCGGTGATAGACACCGATGCGTATGAAGTGGTCTCCAAGACCCCGGACAGCGTGGTGTTCACGATGACCGCCCAGGTGACCAATTGGTCGGAGGGCACGTTTGACCTTCAGATTGACCGGACGGTGAAACTGCTGAATGCCGAACAGGCCTCCAAGCTGCTGAAGACCACCGTGCCGCCCTCGGTGAAGATGGTGGGGATCGAGTCGGACAACAAAATCACCAACATCGGCATGCAGCCGTGGACCAAGGAAAAGGGCCTGCTTTCCATCTGGATTTTGGGCATGTTCAATCCCTCGCCGGAAACCACCATCGTGATTCCGTTTGTGGCGGGGGATGAGGCAACCTTGGGGCCGAAGGTCAATGACGCCTATTTCGGCAAGGTTCCCGCAGACCGGCTCATCGTAAAGGATAATGTGTTGTTTTTCAGCGGGGATGGCAAATACCGCAGCAAGATCGGCTTGTCGCCGCGCCGCGCGAAACCGGTGGCGGGGAGTTATGACGAGGGCAACAAGGTCCTGACGGTGGTTCAGTATACGAAGCCCGAAGGCGCGGAGGATTATGTGAATTCGATGTGGGAGAAGCAAGAGAAGCCCTTCGCGGGCGACGTGGTGAATTCCTACAACGACGGCCCGCCGGAACCCGGCAAGAAGCCCTTGGGCCCCTTCTACGAATTGGAGACCTCGTCGCCGGCGGCGGCGCTCGAACCCAAAACCTCGTTGTCGCACGTGCACCGCACGTTCCATTTCCAGGGCGAGGAAAAGGACCTGGAACCCCTCGCGCGCGCCACACTCGGCGTGGGACTGGAAGAGATCAAGGCCGCATTCAAATAATTACCTTTGCGGTCCTCTTTGTGTATGATAGGCCAAGCCGTGGGGAAGGCGCTCCGCGGCTTGGTTTTTTTATGGCCGCCGGCCCCGAAAAGAGGTGAACGCCATGATACGCAGGATTACCCTTTTGCTTTGCGTGACAGGCCTTGCAGGCGCGGAGGACCCCCATGCATTGGTGTTGTCCAGCGGGGCGGGCATGGAGGCCATGTTTGAATCCACCGCGAACGGTTGGCAGTGGACAGCCTTCCGGGACGCTCAAACGCACCGGGAATGGCCCATCGCAGGCCCCCGGTTCAGTGTGCAAACCGAGGAGGGCGCGCGGACGAATCTTGGCGATGCGGGCTTTTCGGAAATCAAGCAGGAAACGCTTCAGGGCGCGCCGTGCATAATAATGGAGACCGCGCTGGTTCAGCCGCCACTCAAGGTGCGGCAGGTCTTTTCCTTCTGCGGCGATGACCGGACATTGCGCATTCGGACTTCGCTGCGGGCGCTGGAGGCA
>CAYXPO010000101.1:2394-11116 GCA_964466925.1 uncultured Nitrospirales bacterium | reverse complement strand
ACGTTAAAGGAGGGGAGCGGTAAATCAGCGCCAGTGAATCGCTTCGTTGGGATCATATGGCTTTCGGTGGTAAACGCCACTGTTCTGGGTGATCAAGAGATACATCGCGCCAAGCAACACCGCCATAATCAACAGGGGGAGAAAAAGCAGCGAGATGCCATGGGCGTTGATTGATGAAGCACTTCGTCCGGCGATGGACATGAAGAAAGAAAACAGCAAAAACATAATACTCAGGCTCATGGCCACCGGCCCGCCGAGGAGGAACAACACTATCGCCAGTAACAGATAATCGAACAGGATAAGCGCAACATACAGCAGAATCAGGCCGGATACCGGCTGTAACGTTATCAGCAGAAAGAACGCCAGGCCAAGTAATACAAAGATCAAAGGCATAATAACCAGGGATATCAAGTACCCCATCAACCACAAGGATCGGCGCGGCAACATGCGCAGGCCGCGCAACGGCACGCACCATACCGGCACTCGCATAACGACAATGATGAGCCAGCCGGGCAAAAAAAGACTGGTCATTTTGATCCATGATAGTTCACCGCTCAGCTTGGAATAACCAAGTGCCCAAAAGAATCCCGTTCCCGCCGCCGCCGCGGCGAGAAATAATAAACCGATCAGCAGTTCCATGCCCCAGGGCGCCCAAAATGAACTTCGGCCAAACTTTACCGGCCCTTGCGGGGATTTTTTCCGCAGTGTTTTCCGTAAGGAAACCGTGGGCATCATCGGTATTCCCTTGGGCGTCCGTGCCAGGGAAATGGCGGCGAACACCGACGAAATCAAATACAACATCGTGCCCTGGATAGTATTCGGGTTACGGATGCTCAACACACACAGTCCTATCAACAGTAAACACGCCAATAAGAATCCACCTGACCCAATGATCCATTGTGGCGTAAAACGTGACATGGTTTGGATAGTGGCGGGCTGTGTTTGTTGCAGGATAAAAAAAACCGCCGATATCCCAATAATGAACGCGATGGCACTGAGGAACAGCGTATTGGGTATCAACGACCCATGAAGAAAAACCGCTTGAAAAAGGATTGAACCACAGCCCGCGGCAAAAAAGACCCCGGGAAAAAGCAGCACGCCTTCAAACCAAAACACAATCCCCCGAATGGAACCTGAAACCGGCAGCATATGAAGGGCGCGTTGATGATTGCGCGCCACTTCCAGACTTGTGGCTGAAGCAAACATAAAGACAAAACAATAGAGCATCATGGCAGCCATGGGTTTATCTTCAGCAGAGAGGACAATGCCCATAATTACGGGTACCCAAAGATACAACCAGCGTCGCCGTATAAAATCTTCGATTATTTTCACCATGACTCAGTTTTCCTTCATGATGCCAACAAAAAGTTCTTCCAGAGACACCGGGCCATCGGCGAGGATTTGCACTCCACTTTCCGAGAGGTCCTGTAAAGGTGTTCTTAGCGTGTCCAGCAGAATACGGCATCGCTCCCCTTCACGGGACTGAACGCGTACCCCCGCCAGAGACGCCATGCCCGAAACGTTTGGTTTAATGAGGTCCACCATGCGGAACCGTTCCACCAGATCCGCGGTGGGTCCCTCCAGCAGCATTTTCCCCTCCTGAATCATGCCGAGGTGATCAGTGAAACGTTCAATATCATCCAAGTTATGGGAAGAAATAAATACCGTGCGATCCTCGTCCTGTACGGCGGCAAGCAGTTCGGAAAATACTTCCTGCTTGGCAAGCGCATCGAGTCCCGACAAGGGTTCATCCAACAGTAGCAGCTTCGGGCGATGCGATAAGGCGATGACAAGATTCAGCTTGGTGCGGGATCCGAACGACAAGGTCGCGATGCGATCCTGCCAGTCCAATTTCAGACGATGCATGAGTTCCTCGCAATAGGCATCGTCCCATGTGGGATAAAAACTCCTGTAGAACCCGACAACCCGCTTCACCTTGCCCCAGGCGTTAAAACTCACTTCAGGGCTTACATACCCGATCCGGGCTTTCATGGCCGCCTCGTCTTTCCGGTGATCCAACCCCAAAACCGTGATGCACCCGGAATCTTCATGGCCCATGCCCATAATCAGATCGATGGTGGTGGTTTTTCCGGCCCCATTCGGTCCAATAAAACCATAGATGGCGCCCAGGGGCACGTCTGCATTCAACGGCCCCAGCGTGAATGTCTTAAAACGTTTCACCAACCCTTGAATGCTTACTGCGGTGTCGATCATGATGCTATCTCCTTCTCCCGGAGCACTTCCCGGGTCATTTCCAATAATTCCCGATCACTCAGCCCCGCTTCACGGCCTTCCTGCAATGCCGCCCGAAGCAACTGTTCCGTATGTTCACGCTTGACTTCACGGCTCCGCGCAATGCCGTTTTCAGATACAAACGTACCCAACCCCTGCTTGCGATAAATGATCCCATCCCGTTCAAGCTCTTCATACGCGCGCTTCACCGTGATCACGCTGACCAGCAATTCTTCCGCCAGCACGCGAAACGACGGCAGCGGTGCCCCCGCCATCAACCGGCCCTCGCTGATCTCCCGTTTGATCCCGTCTATGATTTGTTGATACAGCGGGAGCCGGGCCGCGGGCGACAGGTGCGGCAGCAGCAAGGTATGGGCGGGTTCGTGCTTCATATACTGTGTATATACCATATGCACAGTGAGTTGTCAAGCCCTTTGGGGGATTCCCCATGCGCATATTGACTTCCGGGAGCACCGGGACTATGCTCATAGCGGTAACAAGGATATGCTGTGGAATGGTGGTGAGCCGTTTTTTGCGTAACGCGCAGGAGGAACTATCCATGAGGCCAATGTTGCGGAACAGACAAAACCGGGTGGTGGCTATTGCCGTGCTGGCAGTAACCGGGGTCTGTTTATGGGGGCATGGGCAAAGCGAACTGCCCCAGACCTACTATGTGGATGCTTCCTATGACGGACGGGAAACGGGCAGCAGCAACCGCCCGTTCAATACCCTTGGCGAGGCGCTGGCCCAAACCGTGGCGGGGCGTTTTGACCAGATTATTGTGCGCCGTGGAACCTACAAAGGCCCCATCGAGGTCACCGTCACCACCACCCTGCTCTCGGAAGACGGCGCCGTGTACACCCTTATTCAACCTCCCGCCAATGCCGCCGCGCCTTCCATGACCCTGAACAACGGGGCGGCCCTCCGCGGGTTCACCTTCGAGAGCACGGCCGGCACGGGTTTATTCGTGGCGGCGAATGCCGCCGCGTCCGTCAGCAACTGTATTTTTTACAAAAACAAGACGGCGCTCAAAGCCGGCGGGGGCGCCCAGCTTCAATGTTTCAACAACACGTTTTATCAAAACACCCAGGCTATCCGCGTGGAACCCGCGGGGACCATTGATCCCTTGCGGAATTGCGTTCTGGCGGATAACGGCCTGGGCGTTTCCGTGGGGGACAACGGCTCGGTGGCCAGCGGGTACTGTGCGTTTTTCAAAAACACGCTCGCCTATGACGGGCCGTATGTGCCCGGCGACACGGACTTCGTCAGCAACCCGCAATTTGTTGATCCGGACCGCAAGAATTTTCACCTGTCACAGGCCTCCAATTTGCGGAATAATGGCGACCCCTCGCCCCAATACCGGGATGTTGACGGCACACAGAATGATGTGGGCGCCGATGGCGGGCCGTATGGTGTCATGGATATGCTGGCCCCCAGTATTTTTGTGGACACCACCCCCGATCCGCCGCAAGGCGTGCCGCCGCTGGCCTGCTTCCTGGATGCCTCGGCCAGTCAGGATGATTGGGGCGTGGCGTCCTGGGATTGGGATTTCAACGCCTTGGATGGCGTGGATTACGCGGACGGCAGCGGCGCCACCGTGCCGGTGTTGTTCACCGAACCGGGCGGCTATCTGATTTCGCTGCGCGTCACCGACAATGCCGGCCTGAGCGCCGTGTCCATGTTCAACATCCGGGTGGGCGCACCGCCACAAGTACTGCGCATGACGCCGCAGCCCGGCGCCGGACCCGCCCCCTTGACGGTCGCCTTCAACCTGGAGGCGGTTTCGTTGAGCGGGGGCGCCTTGATATACGGATGGGAGTTCAACGGGGACAGTGTGATTGACAGCACGGAGCAAAATCCGGTGTTCACGTATCCGGAAGGCACCGCGCCCGGTTTGAAGCGTGCCGCCTTGCTGGTGATGGACGAGGACCAGGTTTCCACGCAGTTCATATCCAACATCACCCTTACGGCCTATCCGGTCACCGCCTCGGTGGAAGTCAAACCGGGTGAGGGCGGGCAAATCAGCATAACGGACGCCGCGGACGCCTTGGCGGGCATCCGGCTCCTTATTCCGGCGGATGCGCTGAGCGAAAAAGTGACCTTTGCGTTGAGCAAGGTTCCCGGGGGCGCCATCCCGCTCCTGCCCGAAGGCAACTTGGTGCGGATGTTCGATGTCGCGCCCGCGAATCTGCTTTTGTGCCATCCCATCACGGTGGAAACCCCGGTGGCCAGCGACACCCAGGCCAGCGAATTCAAAATCTGGTACTGGCAGGCGGGCTCGCAGGTGTGGTTCGATGGAGGCTTCAGCCATGTCCGCGTGGAGGACGGCGTGCTCTCCTTCGAGGCGTCGCATTTGGGCACTTTTGCCATTACCGGCCCCACCACCGGGGGGCCGTGTTTCATCGCCACCGCCGCGTACGGAACACCGCTTGCCAAGAGTGTTCAGGTGCTGCGCGATGATCGCGACCTGCTGCTCATGAGCAATCCGCTGGGCATCGCATTCACGGATGCATACTACCGGCTCAGTCCGCCGGTGGCCGATGCGGTGGCGGCCCACCCCCTGCTGGCCGCGCTGGTGCGCCTCCTGCTGTGGCCGGTGGTGCTTATCAGCCGCATGCCGTGGCTGGGAGCCGCCCTGCCGGCGGGTGCTCTTGCGGTGTTCGGCGCGCGCCGGATCAGGCGCCGCAGGCGGACCGAATAGCCGCCGCACGGTCAAAAATCATTTCCCGGGTGATGCCCGCCACTTCGTACAAGGCAAAAATGTTCTCGTCCGGCGTCTCGGGCGGAATGGTGTGCGAGGCCGCAAGAATATACCCCCCGCCATCCGAGGTCATGCCCTGAATCAACCGTTCCGTGGCGCGGCGAACCTCCGCCGCAGTGCCATTGGGCAAAACGCCCTGCGTGTCCACCCCGCCCATGAAGGTGAGGGACGCGCCGAATTCCCGTTTCAGATCGAGCGGGTCCATGCCCGGGCAGTTGCATTGGATCGGATTCAGCACCCCAATGCCGATCTCGATTAAATCCGGGATGATAGCGCGCAACGCGCCGCAACAATGATACGCCACGGGAAGCTTTTTTGATGCGCCAATGTCCACCACGCGTTGGAGATGCGGCTTGATCATCGCGCGCCATTGATCCGGGCGCATGATGAGCGCCTGCTGGCCCGCCACATCGTCCCCGGTCCACAACCAATCCACCGCAAAGCGTTCACAGGCCGCCTCCGACAGCCGCACGGAGAACTCCGCGCACCGCGCCAGCAGGGTGTCCATCATTTCCGGATGCAACGCGAAATCCAGGAGGGCGTCTTCCATGCCCCGCAACCGCCAGTACATCTCAAACACGCACGGGGAGACATCCACCCCAATAAACGCATCACCCCGGTGTTCCACCACCGGCAACATCCGTGCCAGCAACATTTCAAGATGGTCTTCGGGGAATGAATACCGCAATACGGTTTCCGGGTCCGCCCCCGCCAACGGGAATTTTTCAATCTGGTTGAAGGCGCCCCGCTTGACCCAGTGGATGCCCCAAAGGTCCGTATGCCCTTCCCCTTCTTGTTCGTGGACAATCCCCTCCATCGCGTAATTATTGTTCACCCAGGTTTGCCGGATATCGTTGCCCAAGGCCTCCGGCACTGCTTCCGGCGGAATCTCCAACAACACCCCGAGCCTCCAGGCGGTTTCCGGATGAAACCACATGAACACGGGCGTCCGATCCGCCGGCCGGCGGTGCAGGGCGGCCTCCACTCGTTCCTTGGAAGTAATGGCTGCATCCTCCTGTTAAGTATTGTAACCAAACAACTTACACACCCAATGGAATATCCATTGTATATTCTTTTGTTTTCGAGGTAAAGAATGGGCGAATTTCTAAAAGGAGGCTAACCAAACGCTAACAATCAACAGGTAAGGTAGAGGTGGATTATAAGGCCGCCGTATGGGCCGCCCCATCCGCGGGTGAAGGATGTGAAAGGAGGACATAGACTATGTTCAGGAACCTATTGCCCAAAACAACGGATTTTTTCGGTTATTTTGAACAACATGGCCGGCTGGGCGCCGAGGCCTGCCAGGAATTGCTCGCCATGTTCGCCGGGACGGGCGATCCGGTGGTCCGGGCCGCGCGCATCAAGGAGATCGAACGGGAAGCCGACGCCATCACCCACACCTGCACGGAGGTGTTGCACCGGACCTTCATCACGCCGTTTGACCGCGGCGATATCCTGACCCTGATTCAAAAACTGGACGACGTGGTGGACGCCATTGAATCCATCGCGTCCCGTATTGTGCTGTATGAAATCACGGACAAGCGCCCCGAGGCGCAGGCGTTGGCGGAAATCCTCGTGAAGGCCAGCCAGGCCATCATACAGGCCTTGGCCGGCCTCACCCGCCTCAACAACACCGAAGACCTCAAGCAAAATTGCATCCTCCTGTTCGACTTGGAAAACCAGGGGGACGAGTTGATGCGTTCCGCCCTGAGCAAACTGCTCAAAGAAGAAACCAACCCCATCGCCATCATTAAATGGAAGGAAATCTTTGAACGCCTGGAAAAGGCCACGGATCGCTGTGAGGCCGTGGCGGATATTCTGTTGGGAATTGTCATAGAGGCGGCATAATTTATGGACCCGGTGTTTATCATCATTCTCGTCACCATCGCCATCGCCCTGTTGTTTGACGTCATCAACGGGTTTCATGACGCCGCCAACTCCATCGCCACCATCGTGTCCACCCGCGTGCTCTCGCCGCGGGCCGCCGTGTTGTGGGCCGCCTTTTTCAATTTTGCGGCGATGTTCGTGTTCAAGCCGGAAGTCGCCAACACCATCAAAAAAATCGTGCACATCGATCCGCAGGACCCCGGATTCGTCTTCGTGGTGCTTGCCGCATTGCTCGGCGCCATCGTTTGGGATTTAATCACCTGGTGGTGGGGGCTGCCCACCAGTTCTTCCCATGCCCTTATTGGCGGGTTGGTGGGCGCGGGAATCGCCCACAAGGGCGTCAACATCATTGCCTGGGACAAGGTTTGGGCCACGGTCAAATTCATCCCGATGGCCCCCCTCATTGGCTTGGCCTTCGCGTTTGTGATTATGGTGGCGGTGTATTGGCTGTTCCGGCGGTGGCGGCCCAATTCGATTGATCGCCTGTTCCGGAAGGCCCAGTTTTTCTCCGCCGCCATGTATTCCCTGGGGCACGGCGGCAATGACGCGCAGAAAACCATGGGCGTGATCATTGCGCTGCTGGTGGCCGGCGGGTATATGAACGCAGACGTAGAACTTTCCCTGACCCACGTGAACACCTTGTGGATTATTCTCGCCTGTCACCTCGCCATGGCCATCGGCACCGCCTTCGGCGGATGGCGCATCGTGAAAACCATGGGCATGCGCATCACCAAATTGAAGCCGGTGGGCGGCTTTTGCGCGGAAACGGCGGGCGCGGCCACGCTGTTCATGGCCACCAACATGGGCATCCCCGTTTCCACCACGCACACCATCACCGGCGCCATCGTGGGCGTGGGCGCGGTGAACAAGCTGTCCGGAATCAAATGGGGCGTGGCCACGCGCATTGTCTGGGCCTGGATTTTCACCATCCCCTGCGCCGCGTTTATCGCCGCCCTGTGCTTCGACGCGGTGAAGTTTTTTCACCCCGGCTTTTGATGGGACGCCAGCCGCAATAAATACTTGTACGTCTCCTGCTGCGACTGGCACGTTTCCCCTTCCCGTTTCACGTATTGATTCGTCTGCATCTGGTCCAGGATGCGCGCCTTCACGTTATCGGAGGCCTGAATGGTCATCATGTCCGCCACCTGCTGCTGCAACACCGGATCATAAATGGGAAAGGCCACTTCAACCCGCCAGTCAATGTTGCGTTCCATCATGTCCGCGGAACTCATGTACACCGCACGGTCCGCGCCCTTGCCGAACATATAGATGCGCTGGTGCTCCAGAAAACGGTCCAGAATGCTGATGGCCCGGATGTTTTCATGCGGCAGCATGGCATAGGTCGTGCGCACCACCAGATCAATCTGCACCCCGGCATCCGCGGCCTCGCGCAGCTTGTCTATCACCTTCTTGTCCGTAAGATGATTCACCTTCAGGAAGATGTAGCCGTTCCGGCCTTTGGCCGTTTCGCGCGCGATATACTTGGCCAGCATCTTGCGCGTGTTGAACGGCGAAACGATCAAATGCTTGAACTTGGGGGGCGTCAAGGCGCGAATCCCGGTGGTCTGATCAAAGAAATCGAAGGTGTCCGCCACTTCGGTGGTCAACCGCTTGTCCGCCGTCAACAACAGGCTGTCCACATACAACTTGCCCGTGACTTCATTGTAGTTCCCGGTGGACAGGCCGGCGAACAGCATATCGCCCCGGTCAATCAGCAGCAGCTTGCCATGCACTTTGAGCGGCGGAACGCCATAGACCACCTTGGCCCCTTCCTCCATCAGCCGCTCCGAAACGCGGATGTTGTTTTCTTCGTCAAACCGCGCCTGTAATTCCACCGATACC
>CAYXPO010000101.1:0-2384 GCA_964466925.1 uncultured Nitrospirales bacterium | reverse complement strand
CGTTCACCACCCGCGAAGGATTGGCCACCCGGTACAGGGTCATTTTTATCGCCTCGACCTTCGGGTCAATGGCCGCTTCGCGCAACAGGCGGATGAGGTTGTCAAAGGACTGGTAGGGATAGGTAATCAGCAGGTCCTGCCGCCGGATAATGTCCAGCATCGGCGTGCGGTTCCCGTCAATGACCGGATGCGGCGCCACCTCCATCTCCTCGAAACTGAGATCGGGCCGCCGCACCGGGAACCGCATCAGGTCCTTCATGTTGTGGTACCGCGCCCCCGCAATCACCGTGTCGTCCGGCCCCACCTCCAATTCCTCCCGAAGCCGCTTGAACAGGCCGTCCGGCATTTCCTCGTCGTATACCAGCCGCGTCGGACGCCCCCCCTTGCGCTGCCGCAGCACCTTCTGCATTTTCCGGATGTACCCCTCGGTGAAGTCGTTGTCTATGTCCAGTTCCGCGTCCCGCGATATCTTGAACTCGAACGCCTCGATCCGCGTGTAGGGGAATATGTAAAAAATCTCGTCCAGCGAGTGCCGGATCACATCGTCTATGTACATGATGTTTTGATCCGGCAGCACCACAAAACGCGGCAGGGTCGAAGATACTTCCAAAATGGCATAGCGCGGCTTCGGGCCCCACATCTTCACCCCGAAATACAGCGCGCCATCCGTGAGCTGCGGCATGGGCCGGTCTTCGCGAAGAATCACCGGCACCAGGCTGGGCAGCACTTGCTCGTTAAAATACTCCTGAAGCCACTGGTGGGTCTCCGGGTCATGCGCCTCCATGTCGCTCTGGGTCAGGATTTTCACCCCCTGTTTCGCCAGCGCGGCGATGATCTCCGCATAGGCCGTCTGAAACCGCTCGTCCAAATCCTTCGCCTCTTCGCTCACCACCTCCAGCACATCGGCCATGCGCTTCTTCCCCAACTCGATCATGCGGTGCATGCTCGCCACCCGCACCTTGAAAAATTCGTCCATGTTCGACGAAAAAATCCCCAGAAACTTCAACCGTTCCAACAACGGATTGCGCGGATCCTCCGCCTCCTGAAGCACCCGCTCATTAAAGGACAACGTTGATATCTCGCGTATTTGATAAACGTTCTTGATGCCCATGTTCCACACTCGGGACCATACCAAACACCCCATTGTAGAGCCTGCCCAGCCCCCGGTTCAACCTGCCCGCGACAAATCCGCCAAAATCACAACTTCCACATCTTTTCCCGTGCCTGAACCCGCGGGATGCCCCGGCCCGGCCCCCCAAGCGCTTCCCCTGAGTCCGCGCACGGGTCTTGGACGCCGCCCCCCCGCGGGTGCTATACTTCCGCTTTATACCGTGCGGCGGGTCCGGCGGCGGGTGCCGGCGGCCGCGCGGGCCAACCATCGAGCAAGAAGGAGTATCGTCATGGCCAATGAGGGAGTAATGCAAGCATGGCTGTATGGGAAACCGGTGGAATGCACCGAGCCGAAGCCGGCGCGGGCGTATCATCTGGTGTTGCTGGGCGCGCCCGGCGTGGGCAAGGGCACGCAAGCGGAGTATATTTCGGCGAAATTGGGCGCGGTCCAGTTGTCAACCGGCGACGTGTTCCGCGCGGCGAAAGGGAAGGATGAAGCGGCGCTCAGCCCCGCCATGCAAGAGGCGATGAAGGCCATGAAAGCCGGGAAACTGGTCTCGGACGACACGGTGATTGACCTTGTGCGCGAGCGGACCGGATGTCTCACCAGCGGCTATGGATTCATGCTGGACGGATTCCCCCGGACGGTTCATCAGGCGGAAGCCCTCGAAGAAATGCTGGGACAACTGGGCATCAAACTGCATGCGGTGTTGAACTACACGCTGCCCATTGACGAAGTGGTGAAACGGCTCAGCGGCCGCCGCACCTGCAGGCAATGCAAAGGCACCGCCCACATGATTTTCAATCCGCCCAAGCAAGAGGGCGTCTGCGACAAATGCGGCGGCGAACTCTTCCAGCGCGACGACGACCAGCCGGAATCCATCCGGGTGCGGTTGCAAGCCTATGAGGAAAGCACCGCCCCCTTGGCGGATTATTATGAAAAGAAGGGCCTGCTGGTAAATATCAGCGCGGAAGGCACCCCGAAAGAAATCTTCGCCGACACCGAAAAACTGTTGGAAAAACTATAAGCTGGACTATGTCCCGTCCTTAGTGACATCCACGGTATCCACCGCCCGCCATGAGACAGGGCCGTTTCAATAAGGTGTATCACTAGCCGCAGGTTTCACCTGCGGCTAGTCAATTTCGACTCTTTTGGAGTCCGATACCCCGCAGATTCATCGAAACCACATCCTCCGCGCTTGGGCGCCTAGGCGTTTTGGCGCTCATAATTCCTGCAGCCTTAGCAGCACCGCCTTCATATGGGTCTTCCGTTC
>CAYXPO010000100.1:5035-11174 GCA_964466925.1 uncultured Nitrospirales bacterium | reverse complement strand
CCTATGTCAATTGCGATCCCCTGAACGAAGGGAGAAACTGGTCCTGGCGCATCAGTGAATTCATTGTGTTTGCGGACATGACCATCGAACTCTATGACGGCAACGCCAAGTATGTGGAAAACAACCTTTACGATTGGATCGACATGACCGGCGGCACCATAGGGTTCTGGTCGTACCGGGTGGTTTCGGAACTCACGGAACCCTGTGTGGCGGAAGAAGGCGAAGAAGAAGGCGCGCCCGCCGAAGGCGAGGGTTCCGTCGCGGAAGGAGCGCCTGAAGGAAACGTTGAAGGCGAAGGCGTGCTGGAGGGGGAACTGGAAGGCGTCACGGAAGAAGGTGAAGGTGTTGTGGAAGGTGAGGGAACGATGGAAGGCGCCATGGAAGGTGAAGGGGTGATGGAAGGTGAACTGGAAGGCGTCACGGCGGAGGGAGAAGGAGGGGTGGAAGGCCTTGTGGAAGGCGAGGGAACCAGTGAAGGCATTGCCGAAGGCGAAGGCGCCGTGGAAGGCGAAGGCGCGAATGATTCCGTCCACAGCGCGGATCAAAACCAGGACCATGCCATCAACCTGTCTGAATTGCTGCGCCTGATCCAATTCTACAATTCCGGCGGGTACCATTGTGCCACCGGAACGGAAGACGGCTACGCCCCCGGTTTGGGCGGCGGGATAACGTGTGCCCCGCATAACAGCGACTATGCCCCGGCGGACTGGTCCATCAGCCTGTCCGAAGTATTGCGCCTGATTCAATTCTACAATTCCGGCGGCTACCACGCCTGCCCGGACGCCGTGCCGCCCTCGGAAGATGGATTCTGCCCTGGACCGGCTTAAGGCGGGTCCAGCACTTCCCGCACCTTGCGCGCGAGGTCCTGGAAACTAAACGGCTTTTGAAGCAAGTGCACCCCGGGCGCCAATACCGCATGGTGGCTGATGACATCCGCCGTGTACCCGGACATGTAGAGCACCTTAAGGCGGTTATCGAGCGCCGCCAACCGCGAGAAGAGTTCGCGCCCGTTCATATCCGGCATAATCACGTCGGTGAGCACGAGATGAATGGCGCCGGGGCGGGCGGTCACCATCTCGATGGCGGCGGCGGCATTTTTCGCTTCCAACACGGTGTACCCCAGCCGCCGAAGCAATAAACAGGTCAGACTGCGGACATTGGCCTCGTCTTCCACCACCAAAATAGTCTCCGATCCACCCTTGATTCCATTCTCCGCTTCCGCGGCCTCACGCGGTGCCGCCAAGGCTTCAATCCTGGGGAAATACACCCGGAACGTGGTTCCCTTTCCCACCTCGCTGTAGGCCCGGATATGCCCTTTGTGCTGCCGGACAATCCCATACACTGTGGACAACCCAAGCCCGGTTCCCTTCCCCGCCCCTTTGGTTGTGAAGAAGGGGTCGAAAATCCTTCCCAGCGTTTCCTTGTCCATGCCCTTGCCGCTGTCACTGATGGTCAGCAGTACATACGGCCCCGGTTCCACCCCCTGATGGTTTTGAACATAGGTTTCATCCAATACCGTATTCGTTGTTTCAATCGCCAGTATTCCCCCCTCCGGCATGGCATCTTGGGCGTTCACCGCGAGATTCAACAGGATTTGCTCGATCTGGCCGGAATCCCCCTGAATGTGGCCCAGCGCCGGGCCGGGTTTAACGGTAATGGCGACATTCTCTCGAATGGTGCGCCGCAGCATTTTCTCGAATCCCGTCACCACCCGGTTCAGGTCAACCGGCTGCAGTTCCAGGTTCTGTTTGCGGGCAAACGCCAGCAACTGGCGGGTTAAGTCGCGCGCGCGATTCCCCGCCATGACAATTTCCTGCACATACTCGGACGCAGGCTGCTCGTCCGCCAGAACATCCAGAGCCAGTTCGGCGTACCCCAGAATAGCGGCCAGGATATTGTTGAAGTCGTGCGCCACCCCTCCCGCCAACTGCCCCACCGCCTCCATCTTTTGCGATTGGTTCAATTGTTCTTCCAACAGTTTCTTGTCGTCTATGTCCACCAGGGTTTCGATCAAAACCCTTCGGCCCCTAATCACCGTGGGATGCACCGTCTTCAACACCTGCTTTTTCCGTCCGGACGCCGTGAGCAACACCCGTTCCGAACGGTCCACCGCCTGCCCAAAATCGCATACCGGGCATTTTTGGGTTTCCGCAGGACATACAAACCGGTGGCAGCGGTGCCCGATGATGTGTTCCCGCGGTTCTCCCGCCATCTGGGCCAAGGCCGGATTCACATCCATGATCTTTTTTGTTTCCGCATCAATAATCATCACGCCCGTGGGCAACGCTTCCAGGATCGTGCTCAACCACAGTTCATTCTCCCGCAAGGCCTCATGCGCCCGCCGCCGCTCTATCAGCCGCCACATGCCTTCCATTAACAGGGTCATTTGCTGCACGTCATTCTCGTCATACGCCGTGTCCTTGTTGCCCACCCCCGCCACCAGGACAATCTTGTTCCCCGAAAAGATGGGCGCATTCATATGCCGCGTCACATGCACGTGCCCTTCCGGATACCCCTTTTTCAAGGGATTCGGCGCGGCATACTCGTTCGTGACGACCGGTTTCCGCTGGCGTACCGCCTCGCCCCAGAGGCCCGTCTCCACCACCGGGTATACAATGGGTTTATCGGTTATAGCGCATTCCGCCATGGCGGACCGCGACCAGCTATGCATGGTCAGAACGCTTTCGTCCTCGTTTAGAAACGCCACATAGCCAATCGTGCTCTTGGTGAGCCGGACCGCTTCCTCCAGCACAAAATCGGTAATTTCCTGAAGCCCCGCCTCCGTCATCTGGTTCAACCGGAGCAGTGTCTGCGTTCTCTCCACGTTAAGCTGCATCAGCGCCTCGGCTCTTTTTTGCTCCGAGATGTCGCGCATGATGGTGGACAGGCAACGGAGTTCGCCATTGCGGGTGCGGTGGGTCAGAATCATCTGGGACACCGGAATCTCTTTTTCCTGATGGAACTGAATGGCGGTTTCCCCCTGCCACAACCCTTTTTCAACCGCAGCGGGAATCCCTTCCTCAAAGACAATGCGCGCCGCCCACGCCGGATGCGCTTCCGCGATTACATGGCGGGTGATATCCTCTTCGTCCGCCACGCCCAGTAAATGCCGCCCGGCGGCGTTCATGTAACGCAGTTTTCCATCCAGGTTGGCAATGGCGACAAGATCACTCGTGATTTCCAGGATTTCATTCAACCGTTCCCGTTCCTCGTCCACTATTTTCCGTTGGGTGATTTCCCACGCCACATCCGCCAGAAAAGTGACGGTCTCGACGTCCTGCCGCGTATAATCGAGGGGTTTGTTGCCGATTCCCAAAACCGCCACCACCTTTTCCTCCCGAAGCACCGGCACCACCAATTCCCGAAGCACCGGCGCGTGCCCCGGCGGCAGGCCCTTGCGGTATGGCAATGCGGCATAGTCATTGTGAATCACCGGACGGCGCTCCCGGACACAATCCGCCCACACCCCCGCCTGGGCAATGCCGTAGTGCAGCCCTTTGCCCTCGGCCTTGCAGAATTCCCGCAAGGTGCGCGTTGACCACGCCTGCAAAGTAATCGTTTCCTGATCGCTCTCGACAAAGTGGTAAAAGCCGATCGGGCTGTCGGTGATCCGGCACACTTCATCCAGCATCTGTTGCAAAAGTTCGTCCAAGGAATGGGTTGCGCCGTATTGGGTGAGCTGCACGCGCAGTTGAAGCACTTCTTCCGTGCGTTTGCGCTCGGTAATGTCAACAATGATGCCATTATAGACCGTTTCCGTATCCGTCCGCTGCGGCATGGAAACCCCGCTTATCCAGACCGTCTCCCCCGTGGGTTTTTTCATGCGCCCCTCAAAATTCCATTGTTTGGCCTCCGCCACCGCCTCCTGGATGGATTGGTAAAAACGGTCAAGATCACGGGGATCCAAATGCTCGATGAATTGTTCAAAAAGGCGGTGCCACTCGGGTTTCACGCCAAATACTTCTTCGATTTGCCCGGCGGCATACCGGATGTCCAGCCCGCCATCGGGCCGGACAACGGATTGGTATACAATGCCCGGCAACCGGGAGGTAATATGTTGAAGATGCTCTTCTCTGTCTTGCACGGCCTGGCTGCGTTTTTCTATCAGATGGGCAATGCTCAACAGGGATTTTTCACGGCGCGCTTTTTCACACACTTCCAGAAGATACCGGGGGTCAAACGGCTTCCGCACATAGGCGCTCGCCCCGGCCTTCAGCCACTTCAACGCCAGGTCCGGTTGCGGATCACTGGTAATCATCAGGTAAATCGCTTGCGGGCATTGCTCCAGAAACTCCACAAGCAGGGCATCCCCCTCCCGGTCCGGCAGGTGGTAGTCCAGAATGACCAAATCAAATCTCCCCGCCGCAAATTTCCGCATCGCCTCATCGCTTGTCAGCGCGGTTTCCACCCTGTACCCGCCCTTCTCGAAAGCCTTCTTCAGCGCGGTGAGCAGTGTCTTGCTGTCATCCACAATCAACGCCCGGAGGGATTGGTCCGGCGCCTCCTGATAATGCAAAAGGCTTCTTACCGCCGCAAGAAGCTGTTCCCGGTCCGCCGGAAGCGAAAGGAAGGCATTCGCCCCCAATTCCGCGGAAATGCGTTCGGTTTCCTCGCCGCTAAAGGTGGCCGACACGACCAGAATGGGCACCTCATTAAAAACCGGGTATTCCGGCGAGCGCAGCAGCCGGCAAAAACGCCATCCGTCAATCCCCGGCATATACAAATCCGTAATTACGAGTTCCGGAGGGGGAATCTCTACCCCCTGACGCAGGGCGTCTTCCGCACTTGAAAAGCCAAAGACCTTGAACCCGGCCTGTTCCAAAAGAATGGTCAACAGCTTTAATTGCCGAGGTTCATCGTTAACAACAACAACGGATGTTCTATGTGCGGCTTCCTCTGTCAGCGTCTACACTCCTTCCCGTCCCGAACAACACACCTGACTTCCCCCAATTATACCCCATGACGGCGGCTTTTGCACACATTGATTATTATTAACGGTAACTACACCGATGGACGGGCGTACATGCAACTCCGAAACGCGCAATACGCACAACTATTGGCAAAATCGGGCGCGGGCACACGTGGGTCCAATACATAATGCCGCAGGTACTGCATTTTCTCATTATTCCAAATATTCTTAAACGGTTGTTCGGCAATATTGCCCACCGCGCTCTCGGGAGTGCACACGATGCAACACGGAAAGACATCACCGTTGGCATTGACCACCAGAGTGTCCCAAAGCTGGCGGCATTCAGTGATCACACGGCTCCCGCATCCCTGTGCGACGTTGGTGATAGGCGCCAGACCGTATTTTTCACGAACCCGGTCCGCAGTCCATTCTTCACGGTCCTCCGCGCCCACCCCGAAGTTCTCTTGCAGCCAGAATTCAACCTGGAGGGACTCCGCCAATTTCCGGGCCTGGTCCACCTCATGCTGATTGTAACGGTGCAGCAACATCTTGTAACTGATGCGCGGGGTGTCCGAATCCAGTTTTTTTCTTGCGCGGGCCAACCGTTCGAGGTTGCGAATCACCCGGTCAAAATTCCCGCCGATACGATACTTCTCGTACGATTCCTGGGACGCCCCGTCCACCGAGGCCGCCAGATGCCCCAGCCCGGACCGGACCACCGCTTCCATGAATGCATCTTCATACTTGCGCGCGCTGAAATTGGTGTGGATCACCACATGCAGGCCGCGTTCCGCGAAGTACCGGATATACTCCAGCAGGTGCGGATTCAGAAACGGCTCGCCCCAATTGTACAAATTCACTTCATACAGGGAGTCCATGGGCAGATGCCGGACAATCCGTTGAAACGTCTCCGGAAGAAGCAATTCCCGTTTTAATGTGCTGATGCCATTGGCCGTGCAGCAAAACTTGCACCGCAGATTGCACAACGGCCCGGGTTCAAGATTCATGTACACCGGGCGGGATTTCAGCCTTGTCCGGCCCTGTTCAATCTCCTCCCGGATCAACGCCAACTGCCGCTGCGCCTTGCGATACCGCCCATACCGCCGTATGCGCCGGACACGATGCGGCTCAAACACCAGATGACGTAATCTGTTGGAAACATCCGCGAACACCATGGATTTTCAATCCTGTCGCCGTATTTTACACACGGGACCAAGCATAGCATTATTC
>CAYXPO010000100.1:0-5025 GCA_964466925.1 uncultured Nitrospirales bacterium | reverse complement strand
TTCTGCAAATGGATAACAGGTTTGGCCTTGCCCCTCCGGGTTGGTTATGATGTCCACGGAGAAAAACGCGGGAGCAGTACATGGACCCTTCGATTGACAGCTTGATTGCCGATGCCGCAAAGCCCGCGAAGGGGCGTCAGGATGCCTTGATCGATCCCCTGGTGGGCACGCATCTGGGCAACTACGAAGTCCTGTTCGTGTTGGGGAAAGGGGCGTACGGCACGGTGTATAAGGCGCAGGACGCCAAACTGGGGCGTTTCGTCGCCATCAAGTTCCTGCATGAATTCCTGGACGTCCGCCACGAGGCCATGTTCTTGCAGGAGGCCAAAGCCATCGCGGCGTTGGGAAAACACCCCTGCATTGTGCAGATTTTTGAGTACAGCGAGTATCAGGGCCGGAACTACTTCGTGCTGGAGTTCGTAGGGTCCAATGCCGCCATGCTCCTGCGGGTCAATCAAAACGGACTGGCCCCGGAGCGCGCGGCGCGCATTACGCTGGACTGCGCGGACGCGCTGGCCTTCGCCCACAAGGAAGGCATCCTCCACCGGGATGTGAAACCCGCCAACCTCTTATTGGAAATAGACGGAAGCAGGGCCAAACTCGCCGATTTCGGCGTGGCGCATTTTTTTCATGCCGCCGCGGGCGGCGCCGGAACCGATCCCGGAGGCACCCCGGGGTACATGGCCCCGGAAATCATTCAAGGCGGACTTGGCGATCCCCGGTCGGATGTCTTCTCGCTCGGCATCACCCTGTATGAGCTGCTGTGCGGGCGGAAACCGATTGAAGAATCCGATCCCGGCAAGGCCATGGTGCGCACCGTCACGGAATCCTGGCCGCCCTTGCATGCCATCCGTCCGGATTTGCCTGGACGCCTATGCGCGCTCGTGGATGCCGCGCTTGTCAAAGACCCGGAGAAACGCCTCGCTTCCGCCGAGGCGTTCGCCGCCGAACTTCGGGCTTTTCTCGCTGCCGCGGAGACTATCCCGAAGAAAGAAGAAGCTGTTTCCGCACAACAGGCGTTATTTTCCAAAACGCGCGCCTATAAGGCCGCCGAGGACGCGAAAAAAGCCGGGGCCGACAAACTGGCCTACGGCATATTCACGTCCGCGATTGAAGCCTTTCGCGATGGCGAAGCCTATGAACGCCTGAAGCAACTCTCGTCCGCCCAAGCGCATTACGACGCCGCGTTCGGACGTTTTACAGAGTCCGAGCAACGGGCCGGACAGGTGATGGCGGAAATCCGCACCCTCAAGGCCGCACAGCATGCCATGGAAGGCGTACGGGAGACGGCCCGGCGCGCCGAAGCCGAAACCCTGGCCCCAACCGCGTATGAAAACGCGGTCCGGGAAGAAGAATCCGCACGGAAAACACCGGGACTCCAGGATGCCACGAAGCGGTATCACCGTGCCGCGGAACTCTATCAAGGGGCTCTGGAGGAAGCGCGGCGCATTGGCGAGGAACGGTTGAAGGGACCGCGCAACGAATTGGAGGCGGTGCGCCGCAAAGCGGAGATTCTTAAAGCGCCGGCGTATGCCCCCGAGGAATGGGATGCGGCGGAAACCCTGGCCCGGTCCATCGAGGGTGTACTGCCAGATTATGCCGAAGCGCGGCATCTGTGCCAATCCGCCATCGGGCGGTACCATGAAACCATCCGCGTGACCATCGAGCGCAAGCGCCTCGAATCGGAAAAAGAAGCCCGTCCGCCCATCACCGTGGCGGGCATTGAATTCATCTGGATTCCGCCCGGTTCCTTCACCATGGGCCAAAACCGGAACGCCCTTGATGAACGGCCCGAGCATCCCGTAACCCTATCGCGCGGTTTTTGGATGGGAACGTTCCCCGTCACGCAAGGGCAATGGACCGCCATCATGGGCGGCAATCCTTCCGGATTTCAGGGAAACGATGCCTTGCCGGTGGAGAATGTGTCCTGGGACGATTGTAAAGACTTCATCGAAAAACTGAATGCCTTGGACATGGGAACCTTCCGATTGCCCACCGAAGCCGAATGGGAATATGCCTGCCGCGCGGGAAGCACGGGACGCTGGTGTTTCGGTGACGATGAAGAGTCACTGTTCGAATATGCCTGGACCCTGGACAATGCCGCAGGCCGCACGCATCCCGTGGGGGAAAAGCGGCCCAATGCCTGGGGGCTCCACGATATGCACGGCAATGTGTGCGAGTGGTGCGAGGACCGCTGGCATCCCGATTATCTGGGGGCTCCGGCGGACGGCTCCGCGTGGCTGGACGGTGAATACGAGGAACGGGTCACCCGCGGCGGCAGTTGGTGTATTCTCACCCCCGAATGCGGGTGCGCGTACCGGTCCTGGAACGCCGCCCCCGGCATGCGCACCGACTTCATGGGCTTTCGCCTGGCACGAAACAAATAAACCGGAAAATCTATTTTGCCTCCGCGTGCAAAAGAACAATCGAAGAGGTTCCGGCCTGTGTTCGGTCGCCTTTGCCGGTGGCCAGCACGACATCGTTGCGCCCGTCATTATCCGCATCGCCCACCGCCAGCCAGGAGGATTCCGCGAAGTCTTCCGCAAAATTAACGAGCAGGGTTTTCTGAACCGCGCCGGCGGCATCCACGGAATACTGGAACACATGGCCGAGGTGGGGGCTGGTGATGAATTCAGAGACGTTGTCCCCTCGTGTCGAGACCAGCAATTCATTCTTTTTGTCGTTATCTGCATCCGCGACCGCCATCATTTTCTCGAAGTAGGCCATGTCCAGGTCTTCGGTATCGCGTTCAAAGGAATACACCATTTTCGCTTCTTGCGTTACACGATAGCCCAGAAGGGTTGTCTTGTTTACTTTTTGCTCCCGTTTCCAGCCCACAATCAATTCATTTTGGCTGCAATTGTCCACATCGCCCACGATTAGGGAGGCATAAAAACATGGGGTTCCCTCATAGCCGTCCAGAACGAGCCGCGGGGGCGTCTGTAATTCGCCTGTTGCGTCAAACTCGAAGATTTCCACACGCGCGCGCCCCGCGCGGAACCCGTTCGAGGTGAGAAACTCCACGGCGCCGTCGTTATCCACATCGGCAATCAAGGATTCCTCGCCGGACCCGGACAGGTGATGAATCTTACGCGCGTCAATGCGTGTCAGGGCCGCATCCACGTCATAACGGATAATCTCGCCGCCGCCGCAATAGGCGGAAATTATCTCCATAACGCCATCCCCGTCGAGATCATGGATCGCGAGGTTATGGGTGTAACCGCTCTTATTGCACTCAGGGCGGCAGAAAAGTTGTTTGGTGACCTTTTGTCCGTCCGTTTGGAATAGGTAGAGGAATGCGGTTCCGCCTTTTTCCTGGCCGGTGCCCAGCACGATTTCGTTTTTGCCGTCACGGTTCACATCCGCGATTTTCACCGCAAGCCCCATCCCCGGGTTCTGCCGGGCGAGATTTTCCGCCAGCATCCGGCTTTCCCACGCGCCGTTTTGTTTTTTGAAGAGATACAACCGGCTGCCGGGACATCCCGTGGCAAGAATCTCATTCTGGCCATCGTTGTCCGCGTCGCCGATTTCCACGTCCCACCCCACATAACTTTGATCCACCTGCGCCGCCACCTCGGCGGTCCACCCGTTCGCAATGACCGCGCGTGCGGCGGGAAGGGGTTCCGCGAAGAGCGGTGAAAAGGTGAGACAAAGACCGAACGCGAGGATCAAACGCTTGACGGGAAAATTCGGGTGCATGATAAGTTCCTTGTCTATTTCGGCGCAACCGTGGAGGGCAATTCGGCTTCTTTGAGTTCCAGGCCGGCCCTTTGGGCGAGTTCCCGGACCGCGGTGAGAATGCGGGCCTCGATATCGTCCTTCCACACCGTGGGCAGTCCGTACAACAGTTGCGCGCCGCCGCCCTCATAGCCGCCCTCTTTCAGGACCCGCACCGACGGGATATACGCGCACACGTCATTGGCGTAGGTCATGACAAACACCTCGCGGCCCAGCAGTTGTTTAATCAGGAGGGCGTAATCCACCACGGTCTCCCCGCCCAGCACAATCAAGGGCTGCGCCCCCATCTTCCAAAGTTGAACGGGATAGGGATACTTCACGGGCAAAGGTGTTCCGGTGTCGAGATCATGAAGGAACTTCTCGATGCCTTTCCGGAGATAGGGTGCGGCCCCGCGAAGCATTGCCTCAAATTGTTCGCGGGTGGGCGGCGTTTCAAGCGCCAATTCCGTCTCCAGGTATTCCACGCGCAATACCGGCTCCAGGGGTTGCATCGGGCTGGTTAGGGCGCACTCCACGGCACTGGCCAACTCGCGCCCATAGTGTTGTGCAAGCGCCACGGTGCGCCGGGGCATGGGATTCTGATCCGCCCCGCATCCCGCAAAGAACATCGCCTGGGCGCCGGGATGTTGTTTTTCCACCTCGATCTGGGCGAACCCGGCGTAATCCCCGCAAAAAAACTGCTCGCACAAGGTGGTGTTGTGGCAGGCATAGCCGAACACCACCGCCAGCAGGCCGCCTTCCGCGTTCGTCACCTGTAGTACGGGCACGTCATGGTCCACGGGTCCCTTAAAATCATGGAGATTCAGAACTTCCGCTTCTTTGTTGTTGCGGCGGTTCACGGCAAACCGCGTGACGCCATGGGCCGAGGCCAGTTGCACAGGCGCCAGATGCGCGAAGGCCTGTTCCGCCACGGCCACGGTTTGATCCTCCAACCACCGCGAGTACTTCTTGATCTTTTCCACCTCCGCATCCCCCACCGGGTAAATGCACATCAGGGAATCATCCAGCACCGGCCCGGAATGGGTATGCGAACCGCTGAGAATGATCTGGGCGCGCTCCAATCCCAATTTCTCTTTGAGGCGGTCTCGAATGGTGTTCGACATCTGCTTGGGGATACCCAGATGATCGCCGGTGATCAGCACGGCGCTTTTTCCTTCCGCGTCCCGCAAGGCCAGCGCTTTCACCCAAAGAGGATGAAGCACGCCGTCCGAGGGTTTATCCCGTGAGGCATACCCCGCGAGCCACATGGACTCCGTGGGCGTCATGTCAATCTTGGCAACCCCCGCC
>CAYXPO010000099.1:6122-11510 GCA_964466925.1 uncultured Nitrospirales bacterium | reverse complement strand
ACCACCACCTTGTGGGAATACCCGTCACAACATTACGGCAAAGAGATGCAGGGGGATCAGGCCTACATCGGCGCCACGCCCTCGTATGTTGTCTGGAACCTCCTGCAACGCTACACCCGCCCGAACGACCTGGTCGTGGACCCCATGTGCGGAAGCGGGACCACCATGGATGTCGCCACGGAGTTGGGCCGCCGCGTCATCGGCTATGACATTGCTCCTTATCGCCCTGACATCCTCCCCGCGGATGCACGAAAACTTCCCTTGGACGACGCCTCCGTGGATTTCGTCTTCGTGGACCCCCCCTACTCCACCCACATTGATTATTCGGATAATCCCAATTGCATCGGAAAACTCGATGCGCTGACCCCTGCGTATTACGCGGCCATGGGAAAGGTCATAAAAGAAATCCACCGCGTGTTGAAGAACCGCCGCTATATGGCGCTCTATTGCTGCGATTCCTTCCAGAAGAAAAAACCCTTCGCCCCCATCGGCTTCCGCCTGTTTGAAATGATGGAACGGTATTTTAAGCCCGTGGACATCATTTCCGTCGTGCGCCACAACCGCACCATGAAACGCCGCCATTTCCACACCGAAGCCATCGCCGGCAACTACTTTCTGCGGGGGTTCAATTATTTGTTCATCATGAAAAAGGAGGAAGAAAAAAAACAGGACCCATAGGGCATGTGCGTCCTATGGATCCTATAAAGATTCCAGCGGTTACATGGTGCTGGCTTTCAGCCGCGTCACCGCGCGCCGCAGCGCGGCTTCCGCGCGGGCCACGTTAATCTTGTCCCGTGGGCCCTGCAAACGGCCTTCCGCACGTTTTTTCGCGGCTTCCGCGCGCTCACGGTCAATGTCATCCGCCGATTCCGCCGTACGGGTCAGCACCAGCACCTCATTCTCGAGCACGCGCACAATCCCGCCGTTGATGGAGAACAAATGATCCGCGCCGCTCACTTTGGCCTTCACCACGCCCAAATCCAGCGTTGCGATGAGCGGGGCATGCCCCGGGAGCACCATGAACTCGCCCTGTTCTCCGGGGAGGGTGATTTCGCCGGTTTCCACGCGATAGGGCGCGCGGTCCATTGCGCAAATCTCCAACGCCATTGGCGCCGCTGTGTGCTGCTCGGCCATGACTTATGCCGCTCCCATCTTCTTCGCTTTTTCAATCGCCTCTTCGATGCCGCCGCAATACAGGAACGCGCCTTCGGGCAGATCATCATGCTCGCCCGCCAGAATCTGGGCGAAGCTGCTGATGGTGTCCGCCAGCGCCACGTATTTCCCGGGTTGGCCGGTGAACTGCTCGGCCACAAAGTTCGGTTGCGAAAGGAAGCGCTGAATCTTGCGCGCGCGGGCCACGGTGAGCTTGTCTTCTTCCGAAAGCTCGTCCATGCCCAGGATCGCGATGATGTCCTGCAGGTCCTTGTAGCGTTGCAGAATCCGTTGCACGCCGCGGGCCACGCGGTAGTGTTCATCGCCCACATAGCGGGGGTCCAGAATGCGGCTGGTCGAGTCCAGCGGGTCCACCGCCGGGTAAATGCCCAATTCCACGATCTGGCGCGACAACACCGTCGTGGCGTCCAAGTGCGCGAAGGTTGTGGCGGGGGCCGGATCGGTCAAGTCGTCCGCCGGCACGTAAATGGCCTGCACCGACGTAATCGAACCCTTCTTCGTCGTCGTGATGCGTTCCTGCAATTCGCCCATTTCCGTCGCCAATGTCGGCTGATACCCCACCGCGCTGGGCATGCGGCCCAACAGCGCGGACACTTCCGCGCCCGCCTGCGTGAAACGGAAAATATTATCAATGAAGAGGAGCACGTCCTGCCCTTCGACATCGCGGAAATATTCCGCCACGGTGAGGCCGGTGAGGCCGACGCGCGCGCGCGCGCCGGGCGGCTCGGTCATCTGGCCGTAGATCAGGGCGGCTTTGTCAATAACGCCGGACTCTTTCATTTCGAGCCACAGGTCATTGCCTTCACGGGTGCGTTCGCCCACCCCGGAGAACACGGAGTAGCCGCCGTGCTTCGTGGCGACGTTGTGGATCAGCTCCATAATCAACACGGTTTTGCCCACGCCCGCGCCGCCGAACAAGCCGATCTTGCCGCCGCGGGGATACGGGGCCAGCAGGTCAATCACCTTGATGCCGGTTTCAAACACTTCCGTGCTGGTGTCAATGTCTTCAAAGGTCGGCGCGGGACGGTGAATCGGCCACCGCTCTTTGGCGTTGACCGGACCCATTTCGTCCACGGGTTCACCAATGACATTGATGATGCGTCCGAGCACTTCTTTGCCCACCGGGGCCGAGATGAAGGTGCCGGTGTCCACGATTTCCATGCCGCGGGAGAGGCCGTCCGTGCTGTCCATGGCCACCGCGCGCACGGTGTTTTCACCCAGATGTTGCGCGACTTCCAGGACCAGCTTCTTCCCGCCCGGCCGCGTCAATTCCAATGCAGTGTACATGGGCGGCAGATGTCCCGGCGGGAATTTGATGTCCAAGACCGGGCCAATCACTCGGGTAACGCGTCCAGTTTTCATTACAGCCTCCGGCTACAGCGCTTCCGCGCCACTGACGATTTCGACCATTTCTCTAGTAATAGCGTCCTGACGGACACGGTTGTATTTCAGCGTGAGACGCACGATGACGTCCGCGGCGTTGTTCGTGGCGGAATCCATGGCGGCCATGCGGGCGCCCTGCTCGCTGGCCATGGCTTCGTGCAGGATGCGGTGCATTTGCGCGTGCAGATTGTCCCGCAGCAGCGCCGACACGATTTCCTCCGCCGAGGGCTCGAACACGAAAAAGGCGCTTCCCAGCCTGCCGGAATCCTCCGGGGTATAGGGCAGGAGCTGTTCCAGCACAATTTTCTGGGAAATCGCCGACTTGAATTCGTTATACAGGCAAAACACTTCGCTGACCTGGCCGCTGACAAACTGATCCACGAGCGGATCAATCACGGAGGTCGCGGAACTAATGGTATAGCGATCGTAAATCCCGATGTGCGCCGATCGGATGGTGCACCGGCGGCGGCGCAGCACATCGTTGCCTTTCCGGCCCACAATGGTCAATTCCACGGCCTTCCCGGGGAACTGCTCATGCAGCAGGCGCAGGGTTTCGTTCACGATATTGGCATTGTATCCGCCGCAAAGCCCGCGATCGGAGGAAACCACCAACAACGCGATTTTATCGCCAACGCCTTTTCGAAGCAGCGGATGATCCGTGGGATCAATGTGCGCGATCAGGCCGTTGGCCAAGTCCCGCATGTGATAGGCGTAGGGCCGCGTATTCAAGAGCGCTTCTTGGGCGCGGCGCAATTTGGCCGCGGCGACCATTTTCATGGCCTTCGTGATCTTTTGCGTGCTTTTGACGCTGGCGATCCGCCGTCGTATGCCTTGCAGGTTGGGCATTAGTCCTGCTTAGCCTCCTTCCAAACGCTGTCGAAGAACTTCGTGATGGCCGCATCCATTTTGGCCTGAAGTTCATCGGTAAGCTGCCCGCCCCTCAACGCGTCCCAAATATCCTGATGGTGGGCGTCGAAATGCGCGTACAACTCGGATTCGAAACGGGCGATGGCCTCAATCGCCACCTTGTCCAAATACCCGGCGGTGGCGGTGTAAATAATCAGAATCTGCTTTTCCACCGGCAGCGGCTGATATTGCGGCTGTTTCAAAATTTCCACCAGCCGGGCGCCCCGGTGCAACTGCGCCTGCGTGGCCTTGTCGAGTTCGGAACCGAACTGCGCGAAGGCTTCCAGTTCACGATACTGCGCCAGGGTGAGGCGCAGCATGCCCGCCACCTTCTTCATGGCCTTCACCTGGGCGGCGCCGCCCACGCGGGACACCGAAATACCGGCGTTCACGGCCGGACGCACGCCGGAGTAGAACAAGTTGGATTCCAGGAATATCTGGCCGTCGGTGATGGAGATCACGTTCGTCGGAATGTAGGCGGAGACGTCGCCCGCCTGGGTTTCGATGATGGGCAATGCGGTAAGCGTGCCGCCGCCGAAGTTCGCATTCAACGCCGCGGCGCGTTCCAACAACCGCGAATGCAGATAGAACACGTCGCCGGGGTAGGCTTCACGGCCGGGGGGACGGCGCAGCAGCAGCGAGAGCTGGCGGTAGGCCGCCGCCTGCTTCGACAAATCGTCGAAGATAATCAGGGCATCGCGTCCCGAGTCACGGAAATATTCGCCGATGGCGCATCCGGCGTAGGGGGCGATATACTGCATGGGCGCGGATTCCGAGGCCGTGGCCGACACCACGATGGTGTATTCCATGGCGCCGTAGTTGGTCAGGTCCTGCACCACGCGCGCCACGGTCGAGCGTTTCTGCCCAATGGCCACGTAAATGCAGATGACGTCCTTGCCCTTCTGATTGATAATGGTGTCAATCGCGATGGCGGTCTTTCCGGTCTGGCGGTCGCCGATGATCAATTCGCGCTGACCGCGGCCGATGGCCGTCATGGCGTCAATGGCCTTGATGCCGGTTTGCAGCGGCTTCTTCACCGGCTCACGCATGACAATGCCGGGGGCGATGCATTCCACCGGATTGTATTTCACCGCTTCAATGGGCCCGCCGCCGTCCACGGGCATGCCCAAGGCGTTCACCACGCGGCCAATCATCGCCTCGCCCACGGGGACGGAAGTAATGCGGCCGGTGCGCTTGACCGTGTCGCCTTCGCAGATTTTTTCGTATTCGCCGAAGAGCACCACGCCCACCTCGTCTTCATCGAGGTTGAACGCCATGCCCATAACGTCATGCGGGAACTCAAGCAGTTCCCCGGCCATGGCGTTCTCCAGGCCATACACGCGTGCGATACCGTCGCTCGCCTGGATGACCGTGCCGACTTCGGCGATGTCAATCTGCCACTTGAAGTCGCTGATCTGTTTACGGATGATTTCCGTGATTTCGTTGGCGCGCGCCTTAATTTCCATAACTTAACGATTCCTCCGCAAGGAGTTTCTGCTTTAACCGCCCCAGCCTGGTGCGCAGGCTGAAATCGAAAAATACGCCGTACATATACACAATCAGGCCGCCGACAATGCCCGGATCGACCTTGTTTTTCATGCGAACCGTCTTCCGGGGTCAGCGCAATCGCCGTCACCACCGTCACCTCAACCCGGTTGAGCCACTCATCAATATGGCTCTCGAAACTCGCCGCGATATGCGGCAGCAACGCCATCCGGTTGCGCTCCAGCAGCGTGTACAGCAACTGTGCCACATTCGGCTGGGGCTCCACCGCCCCCAGCACCGTGTCCAGAAGCTGCTTGCGCCCCGCCATGTCCAGCGCGGAATTCCCCAGCACAAACCGAAGGCTCGCGTCCTCCGTGTAAACCGCCCCGGCCGCATTCAACGCCTTCGCCGCCTGCTCCAACTGCGACGGCTCGGCAATGG
>CAYXPO010000099.1:0-6112 GCA_964466925.1 uncultured Nitrospirales bacterium | reverse complement strand
GCCTCCCGAAGGGCTTTCGCATACCGATCGGCTAACAGGGACATTCTCATGACAAACGGTCCATTAACGTTGTAAACCGGTCCACATTCGCGCTGAGTTTTTCCAGCGTCAATTCCGTCTTGTAGCGGTCTTCCAGTTTCTTGATCGCTTCATTGACCAACTCGGTCTTGATCGCCCGGGCCGCGACATACAGCTCCGCCTGCTTGCGGTCTTCCGTCTGCTTCTTCAACAGGGCCCTGGCGTTCGCCTCTTCTTCCTGAATCTTCGCGAGATGACGGGCCACGTTGGCTTCGGCCTCCTGGCGCAACCGGGCTTCATTCCCGGCCCACGCGTCCATCTTGGCCTGCGCCGCTTCCCGTTTCGCCCGGGCCGCTTTCCGGGCCTGCGCCGCCTCCTCGAAACTCGTCCGAATCTGTTGAATGGCGCCGTCCAGGTAGTTCAGCAGCGGTTTACCCACCAGCCCCGCCAAATACAGGATGAACACGGCCGAGTTCAGCACTTTCATGAACTCTTCAAACCAGAAAATCCGGTGCTTTTCGGCAATGAACTCCGGGCGCGCCGCGTAATGCTCGGCGAATTCGATGTCTTCCTTCATGTGCCCCTGCGGGGGATGAAGATCAGGGCGCTCTTCAAATGCCTTGAACGCTTCGGTCTTGATAATCTTCAGGTAGCGTTCATGTTCCGCGCCGTATTTCTCCAGATACCCTTTGGACAGGCTCGGGGAATGGAACAGCAGCACGCCCAACAGCATGCCGGCCGCGTATAGCGCGGTCACGGTCCATAAGAACTGCTTGTTCACCGCAGGGTTCCTCCCGTCCGCAGTTGCTTGTCCATCGCTTCCACCAATCCCGGAATCAACGCGCCGAACTTCTGGCGCTCTTCGGCCAATTGCCGCTGAATGCCTTCGCGGAAGGCGGTCACTTCAAGGTCCGTCTGATGCCGCAACGCATCCAATTCCGCGCGGGATTTCTGGTACGCCTCATACCGCGCCTGCCGCAGCGCCAGCGCCGCCTCCTGATCCGCCTTCGTCAGCCGGTGGATGTACTCCGCTTCCAGCCGTTCCGACTCGCCCACATCCGCCGAGGCCGCCGTCTTGTCTTCCGCCAGCGTTGACGCGCGCTCATCCATGACGCGCAGCAACGGACGAAAGAAGAAACGGTTGGTGACCCATAGAAATACCAGAAACAGCACCATCTCGGTGACGAGGGTGAAGTTAAAGGTAATCATTCCGGTACTCCTTTAGTCCGTCCAGGGTTTCGGCGTCAACGGATAATTCACACCGCGAACAGAATCAGGGCGGCCACCACCAGCGCGTAAATCGCGACCGATTCCGTCACCGCCTGACCGACGATCATGGTGCGGGTAATCAGCGGGGTGGTTTCCGGATTGCGGGCCACGCCTTCGCACGCCTTGGCCGCCGCAATGCCTTCGCTAAGCCCCGAACCCAAAGCGCCCACGCCCATCGCAATGCCCGCGCCAATGCACTTGGCCACCACGATCAGATCCGCGCCCGAAATGCCCTTGGCCGCTTCCGCCGCTTCCGGCGCCTGGGCTACTGTGCTCTGCACCATGGCCCAAACCGTTCCGATATCCATACTCCTGTCCTTTCTCCGTTTCGCCTGTCCGGCTCATTATTTTCGCAGTACACTCCCCGAAGGGAAACCTGAATGTCCTGAATTCGACCCGGCGTTACTCTTCCTGCAAGGCTCCCGTGATGTACATCAGGGTCAGCATGGAAAAGACAAACGCCTGAAGGGCGGCTTCAAAGACCAGGAAAAATCCGTACAGAAACTGCGGGAAGACCAGATAATAGGTCAAGCTCGACACCACCACAATCACGATGGCGCCTCCCATGATGTTCCCGAAAAGACGGCAAGAAATCGAAATGAGCCGTGAAAGCTCCTCGCTCACCCGCAAGGGGAAGAAAAACAACGCCGAAAGCTTGCCGATGACCACCGCGCCCACACTGCCGTGCGCATGGAACATCGGACCGCACATTTCCTTCAGGTAGCCCAGCGGCCCCTTGGCCTTCAACCCGCAGTAGGTTGCATAGCCGATGCTGATCAACCCCAAGGCCAATGTATCGTTCAAATCCGATGTCGGCTTCTCGATATGCGGCAGGGGAATGATCAGGACCGCATTGCTCACGCATATATAGATGAAAAGGCCCGCAATCAGGGGAAGATAATGCCGGCGTTTCTCAAAAGGCTCGAAGGACATGGTGGAATCTATCAACGACTGAAAGCTGCTCAGAACGGATTCCACCATAAGCTGGCCGCGCGTGGGCACCTTGGATATCCGGCGCAGCGCCAGCCACAACACCGCCCACAACACCGCCATGACCACCAGCGTGTTCATGACCGTATAGACGTTCACCCCGCCCAACGGAATCGGAATATCCGTTCCCGGAATATACCGCCAAACATGTATGACCCCGATTTCTTCCATTCCGCGTGCTTCACTTCTGGCTTTGCCTCAGGTCCCACCCGGAGTACCCAAGGACGACCACTGTCAACTGTACCACCGTGACGCCGGCCACCACCCCGAAAAACCCGAACCAGTGGACCGGATCGTAGGTATATCCCTTCCACAGAACCAGCGCGTACAGCGCTATCCTGATCAAAGGCACGGTGACTATAGCATACTTCAAAACCCCGTTTCCACTTGTTGCCCCCTGCGTAAAACGGGCCGAAATCCAGAAAATAACACTTCCCGCCACCCCGCCCAGCGCCACCCCTTTCGCCAGTGAACCATCAAAAAATACCGTCCCAAGAAAAAAAACCGCCGTGATTCCCAGCGCAATCATCACCACGCTAACCCTAAATCGCTGAACTACTTCCATCCGATCTCCCTCTTCAATACACGGTAAAAATTGTATCCGCCCACCACCAATCCAATCAAAATCATGCCCACCAAAATCAATCCCGAGGCATGAATTTTTCCCTCAATATAATTACCGGTCAGTATGCACACAATAAGCGGCAGCGCAATGTTCACCCCGAGTTCCGTGCCCAAGTTCAGCGCACGGACGATAGAATAATTGCCATTCTCTTTTTCGTTCTTCACCGCATTCTACCTACCGTACAGTATACAGCTTTTCCCTTCACGCACGTTTTCACGTTCACTGAATTATACACCGCAGTGCTTGACGCATATCAAAGGAATCCCGTATAACAACAATATGAATGTGCAAGCGCATATAGACTATTGGCTGAATATGGCTCAAGATGATATCGAAGCCGCGGATATCCTTTTTGAAAACAAAAAATACTGGCAGGCACTTTTCTATGCACATCTCTCGCTGGAAAAAACACTCAAGGCACATGTGACACGTGCCACCAAGGATATTCCTCCAAAGATTCATAATCTGCTGCGTCTTGCGGAAATTGCTTCATTGACAATCGCACCCAATCAACGGGATTTTCTTATCAGGTTTGATACATACAACATCGAAGGCCGCTATCCGGGTGAACAGAAACCCAAAACATCCAAAGTGGAAGCCCAAAGACTGTTAAATAACGTAAAAGAGATGCGCGAGTGGTTGATGAATCAATTTTAAGGGATATCAAAAGATATCTAAGCAACCTCCATGCGCATGGCATTCATGCGCGTAAAGCAGTGTTGTTTGGATCCTATGCGCGCGGTGAAGCCAATCAATGGAGCGACATCGATCTTGTAGTCCTTGCGCCTGAATTCGACACAGAATACACCATGTCGCTGGTTGAAGAAATGTGGGGCGCACGTGACGGCGCAAGCATCCTCATAGAACCCATTCCCTGCGGCGAACAACAATGGGAAACAGACGATACTCTCCCCATCCTCGAAATTGCCCGGCGTGAAGGCATCGAAATATCCGTCTGATTCTTAGCCAAAATTTTGCACAACCCTTCCGGCATGTTTGCCACTGCGAGGCCGCACTTGGGAAAGCGAAGCTCCCGCTGATCCGAAAAAAAAACATGCAACTTAGAAAGCAATCTTGAGTGTCTTAATCTCATACGGCTTCATATACAACATCACCGAAGCGCCTTTTTTCTTTAACGCCACATCGTTCTCTTCCATCATGTCGCATTCGCTGATCTTTTTCGGGGCGTTGGCAAAGGTGATCGTCGCGTTGCCGCGTTGTCCGCAGGTTTCGTAGACGCGCAGGATGATCGCGTTGGAATCCTCGGCTTTTTTTACCGTGTCCAGGATTACATTCTCCACATCCACATTGGCGAAGGCGTAAACAGAAGTGCTGCCGCCCTTCGCGGGTGTTTGTGGAAAGGTCAATAGCGGCTGATTCAATTCCCATCCCTGTTGTATTGTGCCGTTGCGCCAATCGCCGCCGTGCGGAAACAGCGAGTAAGTGAAAACATGCTCGCCTTCGTCCGCCGTGGGATCGGGGTCCACCGGCGAACGCAGCAATGACAACCGCAAGGTGTTGCCCTTGACATCGTATCCGTATTTGCAGTCGTTCAAGAGGCTCACCCCGTAATCGCCTTCGGACAAGTCGGCCCAATGATGCGCGGCCACTTCAAAGCGGCCGCGGTCAAAGTCCATGTTATCGTGCGTGGCGCGCTCCACCGTCCCAAACTGAATATGATACGCCGCCTTCGGGCTGAGCACGTCCACCGGAAACGCCACCTTCAACAGCGTGCGCTTCTCGTGCCAATCCACTTTTGTGATCACATCCACGCGCGGCAGCAAGGCATACAGGGTAATATCCTGCGTAAAAACGCTCTTCTCCGTCCGGCGGACCACCCGCACCACCCCGCGTACCGGCCCTTCCTCAATCACCTCGATGGAATCGGCTTTTCCCGGCTCCCACATCTTCAGATCAAAATTGGGATCGACGTCCCAGGCGTCGTTCGCCGCCGGACGATCATCGAAAAGCTGAAGCACATTGCCCTTCTCGCCCGGCGCCAGCACTTCCCGCTCTTCAAACTTGTCGTACACGCTCACAAAGCGCCCGCGGTCATCCAGTGTGATCTTGAAATAATCATTTTCCAGGGATCGCGCCGAAACGTGCAGGGTGCCCGCGGGACTGATCGGTGCGGCGCCCGCCGCCACGTGATACACCGCATATCCCAGCGGCGGCACGTCAAACGCCTCAAAGCACAGCGCATCCTTCCCCGCACGCTGGCTCGGCACAATGGACCCGTCCGGGGCCAGCACCTGCACCGCCCCCTTCGGCAGTTTCATCTTCACCTGCGCCACGTCCGTGCGCATCCATGACAACGGATTCACCACCAGCACCGGCATCCCCGGTCCGGCGGTGTTCAGGGTTTTCGCGAGCGTGTGCACCGCGCCTTCGATCACACCGTTCGCCAGCGCGCGCACAATCGCATAGTTCTTGTCCGCGTCCTTGTACACTTCCGTGATGGACGATCCCGGCAAAATATCGTGAAACTGGTGTGTTAACAAAATCCGCCACGCCTCCAGCAACGAACGCTGATCATATTTCCCCCCCTGCAACAGCGCCAGGCTGCTTAGAAACTCCGCATTCTGCAACAGAAACTCGCATTTGCGGTTGTTCCGTTTTGTGCGTCCCTGCGTGGTCTGGCACCCCCGGTGCAGTTCCAGATACAACTCACCGTTATACACCGGCGGTTTCCCGGCCAGCCCCGCGTGCATGCGGTCCAGGCAATCCTCCGTGCGCCCAAACGCACACTGCGGCACCCCCGTGATATTCTTCAAACGCTTCCCATACTCGATCATTTTCGGGGTCGGCCCGCCCCCGCCATCGCCCCAGCCGAAGGTGAACGGCGTCTCCTCCACCAGTTCCTTCTGCTGAAAGTCCACCCGCTGCGCACGGCAGTCGGCGGGCAGCGGATTGCCATTGTAATTGAGCGGCGGCATCACGGCGGGAATGCGCGTGCCATCCACGCCCTGCCAAATGAAGTACCCGTAGGGAAATTTCGTGAACTGGCTCCAGCTCAACTTGATTGTATAGAACGTATCAATCTGGCACTTCCTCAAAATCTGCGGAAGCGACCACGGATACCCGAACGCGTCCGGCAGCCATGCCGTGCGCGAACGCCGCCCGAATTCACGCTCATAGAAACGGTTGCCGTACAAAAACTGCCGCACCAGCGCCTCGGGGTCGCGCGGGTCAGGGATCGCCGGCCAGCGC
>CAYXPO010000098.1:4776-11528 GCA_964466925.1 uncultured Nitrospirales bacterium | reverse complement strand
ACCGGCAAAGTTTGGTTCGATGATCTTTCTCTGCGTGAAGAAAATGGCCCCGAACGCCTCCTCAACGGCGGCTTTGAGGACATCGGCCGCGAAGCGCGCCTGCTGGACCTCACGGAGTCCGGGATATTGGAAGTGCCGCCCTATTCCGGGCGCGTGTACCTCTTCGCCGCCGATACCAAGGACGAGTTGAGCAAACCCGGACCCCGCTTAACCGTCATAACCACGCCCGCCTTGGGCGAAGTGCGGTTTCGCGTTGATGGCTTCGACTACTGGACCTATAGTGGGCGCTGGACCACCGAATATGTGCTGGGGCCCGATTTCGGGAAATTCCATATCACTTTTGACGCCCCCGGAAAACACACCCTCGAAGTCGTGGACATTGTCCCTGCGGACATGAGCACCCCGGCCGGATATGGAAGCGGCGAGCGTCTCGGGCAATTCATGGACCCCTCCAACCCCACCCAGTCCAGCGCCGGAAAAAAGTTCAAGTTCCGGACATGGGACGGCTATGGCGAGGCGCCCGCCATCGAAGTGGACGTTTCTCAGGACACCACCGTAACCGCGCAATTTGACGTGGAACCAAGTGTTCCGTAAAACAACAAAACGCCCCCATGGAACCCGCGGGAGAGTTCCATGAGGGCGGTTTCTCATGAATTATGGTTTTCGTGTGCGGCGTATTCCCAACAGCGCCATCACGCCCGTCAATGCGGCGATGCCCGCCAGGCCCGCCAACGGCATGGTGTTCATGTTGACCGTGATGTCCATTTCCGCCGAGACGGCCTCATCATCCAAATAGGCGTCTGAAACGGTTACTTGGTATATTCCGTTGTATTCTTCTCCAACCAGCGTCAGTTCCAGCGCCGGATTATTGCCAATCTCATCTCCGTTTCTTGTCCACACATACGATAATGGCTGGAATCCCCCTTGGGTCGTCACCTTCAAGGTGAGTTCCGCGGCCCTGGGGTACATCCCGCCCGGCGGCAAATCTTTCGTGATGCGCAGATGTTCGGCGACATCCAACGACACCCAGCCCGTCGTAAATTCCGCGCCATCATAGGTGGCCACGCATCGGTACAGGCCCGCATCTTCCTGTGCGACCGGGCTGATGACGTATGCGGTTTGCACCGCCCCGCTGATGGGCGTTGCGGCTTTTCCAGACGTGTTACGCCACCATTGATAGGAAACCGGGCCTTTTCCATGCGCCGCCGCCGCCGTGAACAGGTTGTTGCCGCCCAGGTAGCAGTGCGTATCCACAGGAAGGTCCGTGAAGCCAAACCAGTTCCGCACCCTGTACTCGGGTGAGACCGCCCCCGCGAAGGCATTCCCCGCCGGATCATACACCTGCGTTCCCACCCCCATCCGCAACGTGCCGTTCAGGTCCGGATCGTACAACGTGACTTCCACCGTGTAAGAATTTCCCTCTTGGGTTACATTACTGACATAGGCCACCGCGGCCAGCGTTCCGTCCAAGGCAATATCCGCTTGAGTGAAGGTGTCCCCCACCTCCTCATTAAACGCCATCACAAAGGTCAGCACATCGGCCGTGGTCGGCGTGGTTCCGCCCAGCGAAAGCGTTCCCGTGGGCGGCGCCGTGTCGTAAAGCACTTTGCAGAGGCTGGATTCCGTATTGGCGCGCGCGCCCGAATCCTGGGCGGCTCCCGCCGGAATCTGGCACGTCACCATGCCTTGCGCCGACGGAGTCACCGGGATGGAATAACTCATGCCGGAACCCGACAGCGTTCCTTTGGCGCCGTTGGTCACCGCCACTTCATCCGCCGTCAATCCGGTCACCGGCGCGCTGAAGTGAAGGTGGAACACAATCGGCGCATCATTCACCGGCCTGTCCGAGGCCGTAATCCAGCAGGCCGGATTGGGATTGTCGTAATAGACCGAGGCCTCTCCCGACGGCAAATTACTGTTCCGGGCCGTATCCCGGACCGCTTCTTCGAGCACTTGGCATTTCACATCACCCACCGTCAGCGGGATGACACTCAAGGTGTAAGGTCCCGCTCCGTTGCCGATCAGTGAACCGGACACGGCCGCGTTGGTCAATTTCAGGCCGGACACGGAAAGGGTGCTCACCGGTTCATCGAAACTTATCGTGAACACCAAGGGGGGGGTGTGCACCGGGCCAAAGGGCGCCATCACGGTGCATTTGGGAGGAACGGAGTCGTAGAGGGTGCTGGCGGAGTTTGAGGCGCTGTTCATGTTACCCGCCGCATCGCGCACCGCCTCCGCGGCCACCTGGCAGGTTACCGCGCCTTGCCCCAGCGGCAATACCGGCAGGATATAGCGTGCGCCGTTCCCGGATACGATGCCCTTTCGCGCATTCGTCACCACAATGGAATCCGCGCTCAATCCCGTGACGTCCTCGTCAAAGGTTATGGCGAACGCCATCGGCGCAGTGTTGGTCACCGCCGCGCCACTCACCGTGCAGACCGGGGCCGTGGCGTCGTACCGGACTTCACACCGGTTGGAAGCCGCGTTCCCGTGGTTGTCCGCGTCCCGCGCCGCGTCCGCCAACACCTGGCAATTCATCACACACTGCCCCGAAGGCATTACTTCCAGCGTGAACACGGTGTTATCCGCGGTGCGCAGCGTCCGCCGGGCGGCATTGCTCACCAAAATCTCCTCCTCGACAAGCCCGGTCACGGCCTCGCTAAAGGTCAGTGTAAACACAACCGGGCTGGAATTGACCACCGATCCGGGCCCTGTTACAAGGCATGTGGGCGTGTCCGATTGGTATACGGCGCTGGCCGTATTGGAGGCCGTATTGAGGTTTCCGCCCGCGTCCCGCGCCGCGCCCGCCGGAACGTGGCAGGTCACTGCACCCTGCCCCGACGGCGTCACTTCCAGGGTATAGACCCGGTTGTCGGATGTATTCAGCGTTGCGGCCGCCACTCCGCCTGTCACCGCCATCTTGGAGGCCGTCAAATCCGTCACGGCCTCGTCAAACGTCAATGTAAACACCAGTGGATTTTGCGCCGTGGGTGATGCCGGCCCCGTGACCATGCAGGAAGGCGCCACCGGATCATAGGACATCACCAGCATATTCGAGACGGTGTTTCCATTCCCCGCGGCATCCGCCGCCGCGTTCACCTGCACCTGACACCGCACCTCGCCCGGGGCCGATGGCGTCACGGGGAGCGTATACACGCCCGCACCACGATTCGACAGGCTGCCCTTGGAGGCGTTCACCACATCAATCCCGCCGGTGGTCAGGCCGAAGACCGGTTCCGTAAAGCTGATGGTAAGTTCAATGGGGTTCGCGTTGGTGGCCGGTGTTGAACTGCTCACCGTGCATGCCGGCCGCACCAAATCATAGTCCACGCTCTTGCGATTGGACGCCTGATTCAAACGCAGTGAGGAATCTTGCGCCGCGCCCGCCAGCACTTCGCAGGTCACCGCGCCTTGTCCCAGGGGTGTCACCGGCAACGTAAACGTTGTCCCTGATCCCATCATGATGCCCTTCGTGCCATTGGTCACCACCACCTTGCTCAGGTTCGCCCAGGTCACGGTTTTGTTAAACTGAAACGTAAACAAAATGGGGCTGGCGTTGGACGAGTCGGAAGGGGCCGTCACCGCGCAGGCGGGTTGCTCATTGGTGTATGTCACCGACGCGGTGTTCGACGCGGTGCTCTGGTTGCCGGCGGCGTCCCGCACCGCGTTTTCCGCAACCGATACGGAAACAGAGGCGGGCGGGGCCGTTGACGGCGTTATCACGACTTCATACATCGCCGGACCGCCCGTAATGCCGGTGACCACGCCATTGCCCGCCGTTATATCCGCCGCCTCAAGTCCGAACACCGGTTCATTGAAAACAAGCTGGAAGGGGATGGGCTGAACCAAGGCCGGGTCGGACGAAGCGGTGCTCACCAGGCACGAGGGCCGCTCATTGTCCACCTCCACCGTCACGCTCGGCCCCATCGCCGGCGCATTGTTGCCCACACTGTCCACCGCCGTGCCCGCGATAATGCTGATGCTCAGCATCCCATCGCCGGTGATGCCGCTGATCGTCACCGTGCGTTCGAGGTTACCCGTGCCTTCAACGGTCACAACGCCGTTTGCCGTGTCCATCCGGTTCAAGACAATTTTCGCCGGGGTAAGCGTTACATTCACCGCATCCGCGTAACTGACCGTATACGTCACCGGACCCGATCTTGTCAGCGGAACCGAGGGCGCGCTAATCCACACGGGCGGTCCCGTATTGTCCGCAATGAAAACGGCGCTGGGGCCCGCCGCCGGTGCAAGATTGCCCAAGGAATCCAGCGCCGTGCCCGGTGCAAGGCTGATCCCCAGTGTGCCGTCGCCCGTAATGCCGCTGATGGTCACCGTGCGCGTGCTGTTTCCCGTGCCGCTCACGCTGACCGTGCCATTCGCCGTGCCGGTCTTGTTGAGCACCACCTGACCCGGGGTCAACACCACACTCGCCGCATCGTTGTACGTCACTGTGTAGGAAACCGGTCCTGACTTGGTCAAGGCCGCGGAAGGCGTGCCCAAAACGGCCGAAGGCCCGGTATTATCCACCATGAACACCGCGCTGGGCCCCGCCGCATAGCTCCGGTTCCCCCGCGCATCCACGGCCGTACCTGCCGCAATGCGTATTCCGAGTGTGCCATCGCCCGAAATGCCGCTGATGGTCACCGTACGGGAAACAGTGCCGGACCCGCTGACGCTTACCAGTCCGTTCGCGCTGCCCGTCTTGTTTAGCAAAATGTCTTTTGCCGCCAACGAAATGGACGCGGCACCTTCATACGAGACCGTATAAGTGACGGGGCCGGACCTCGTCAAGGTGGTGGAGGGCGCGCTGATCGTCACCGGGGGGGGATCATTGTCCACTTCATACGGTTCCGCTCCACTCCATGTGTTTGGAGCGATGGACGCATTTTCGTAATTTTTGATGGAACTGTCCGTGTCGTTCAGGTTCAGCCGCAACAATCCCGAACCCCGGAGATTATTGAGGGTGACAGTCCGGTCCGCGCTGACAATGTGGAGATTATCCACCCATTGCGCGTCATTCGCCCCGCCTGTGGCCGCGCCAATCCCAAAGTACCAATTCGCCTCGGGCGAATACCCGTTCAACGGCACATTACAATGAATCCAACCCGGAGGCGTCGGGGTGTTGACGCCTTCCGGCGTAAATGGCGCGCCCCACCGCACATTGCACATGGCGCCGTCCGCCCCATTGTCCGTGACTTCTATCACCACCGGAATCCATTCCCCGGATTCAAACCGCAGGTAGTTCACATAATTGCCCACCACTCGGCCGTTGCATTTCACGACAATGTTTCCGTACGTGAGGTTGTCTCCATTCTTCGGTTTGGAGGTGGTGGTGGCGGGCGGGAAACCATCGGAACCACCGGGATTCTCCGTGTCGTTGTTCCAGGTGTCAAAGCAAACCGTCACGCCTTTTCCGCCCGGTCCCTCCGGCCCCTGCCCGCTATTTCCGAACTCGCCATAGGTGAACTCGAACCCGTCCGCCCCGTTGTTGTTCGGAGGATTGTTCACATACAGGGAAAACGAGGCGCGGAACGATTTTGCTATGGCGGGCGACTGGATATACCATATGCCGTTCATGCCCCCTTGATTGGGGGTCAGTTGAAGACAGGGGCCATTATCCCCCTGCCCTCCCGCCGTCAACAACGCGGCGCCGGGACCGGCCAGCGTTCCGCCGCCGAGGGTCTCAAAGCCCAGCGGGCCGATATTCACCGAGGGAGCACCGATGGACGCCACGTTTGCCGTGGCCGTTCCCCCGCCCACCGCTTCCACGGAAAAATCCCACGGCACCAGCGCCTGCACGGGTTGATTGAAGTTCACTTTGTAGTCAACCGAAGAATACTCCACCGGAACGGGGCTTGGGGCCACCCGGTCCATGGACACCACCCATGGCCCTACATACGGGCCTTTGTCCGGGGCGGGGTCTATATACAACTGTTGAATTTCTTCGGCGCTCAATTCCTTGTCATATACCCGCAATTCATCCACCGAGCCGGGAAAATACGATTTCCAGGCCTCATGGTGGCCAATCTCCGCGGCCCATCTCCCCACAAAAGGCGGCGCCGTCGCCGGGCCGGTCCCCCAGCCCGTGGTGCTCACCTTGACACCATCCACATATATTTTGAACTGGTTGGGATTTACATCACCGAAACCATTCCAGGTGCCCACCACATGATGCCAGGCATTTAGTGAGATTGCATTGGGGTCCGTATACACGCCGACCAAAATGGATTCGGCATCCAGGCCAAACGTAAGACGGGAAGTAACATCATTGCCCTCCACTTGCATGTTCTTCGCAAAAAAACCCAGCGTGAAGCTCCGCTGATCCCCCGTGTCCGGGCCCCGGCCTTGGAATACTACGGTATTTGTCGCGGTTGGATACGCGGTCAAGTAGACCCATGTGGATACTGTAAAACCTCGATTGGCCAAAGCACACAACACATACTTGCTGTTGCTCAGCTTGATATATTGGCTGCTGCCGTTAAACGTGAATGCGCCATTGGGGGTCCCATCATAACCGGTCCTGAGCGTGGGCGCTCCGATCAGGCTTCCATTATGGCTTTCCCCGCTATAGTCGCTCGCCGTTCCATCCCCATTCATGCTCAGCGGAATATACGCCCGCAAATCATTCGTCCGCGCCAGATTCGCGGCGGGCACGGTTGCTTTGTCCGTAACACCCGCACCCGACCAGTTCATCTGGGCCATTGCCGCGCCCCCATTTTCATAAAACTCATACACCACATCGTGCCAGCCCG
>CAYXPO010000098.1:0-4766 GCA_964466925.1 uncultured Nitrospirales bacterium | reverse complement strand
TGCGGCCGTGCTTTTTTGTTGCCACCGGGCGGGCGTGCCAGCCCGCCGCCAAGGTCATTCCCGTGCCCGCGCTGCCGGGAAAACCGGGGTCCCCTCGTTCCACCCATTGTTTCACGTTTATATACCCATCCACATAAAGCCGGGTGCCATCATCGCTTCTCCCATAAAAAACATAATGCCCCCCCTTGGGAATGAACACGATTCCATGCCAGCGCACCGCAAATTTGTCCACGCCAATCGGGGCGGGCGCCGGATTGGCGTCAAAGTTAAAGTCCACATTGGGATCAATGCGGGTAATCAATGGAGGTCCTGCAAAGGGATTGGCGGGCGGTGCATCCCCCGTCCAATTGTAGTAATAGCCCGTGAGGTCCGCATATGCGGGTGATGTCCCCATAACACCGGCAAACACACCTATAAATACCACGAAAAGACGAAAAACCTTCATCACCCGAACTCCTTTTAGCATGAAGACGGCCTGTCAATGTACTATATTTCCAATTATACTTGAAAAGGCCGTGGAATCGCTAGAAATGGGCGGAGGCCGGAAAACAAGGCACGAACCGGGTAAATCTCCGGGCAAAGTCCGCCTGTCAAATCATTAGCCCGTTAAACTATTTGTCAGCGAATCAGCCCTGCAAGCCAGGAAGCCGTATCGGTATGAATGGCTTCATACAGCGTGGGGACCAGTCCCAAGAGCACCACCCCCGTCAACAACACGGCTTGTGTCAGGGCCAGCTTGTGGGAAACCGGCAATGCCCGCGCCTCTTCGCCTGCAGGTTCGATATACATTTGGCGCACCACACGAAGGTAATAGTAAAGCGAGATGGTGGAGTTGACCGCCGCGACGGCCACCAGCCAGTGGAACCCGGCCTGTGAGGCAATGCTGAAGAGGAAAAATTTCCCGACAAAGCCGGACAGCGGCGGGATGCCCGCCAGGCTGAATAACGCCACCATCATGGCCAGGGCCATGAGGGGATTGGTCCGGCACAGGCCGCGATAGTCCTCGATCTGTTCGCGCCCGGTTTCATTGGCAAACCACACAATCGCGGTGAACACGCCCATGTTGCTCACCACGTACACCAGCATGTAGAAAAGCATGGCCGGAACGCCGCCCGCGGAGGGTCCCAAGAATCCCATGAGGAAATAGCCCGCCTGGGAAATGGCGCTGAAGGCCATGAACCGTTTGATGTTGTGCTGCACAATGGCCACGGTGTTGCCCAAGGTCATGGTGATGGCCGCGAACAGGGCAATCAACAGGGCGCCGTCCGGCAGCCACGGACCGAGCATGCGGAAAAAAATCTGGAACATGAAGGCCAGCCCCGCGCCTTTCGAGGCCACCGACAAATAGGCCGTTACGGGGGTGGGCGCTCCTTGATAGACATCCGCGGCCCACATATGGAACGGCACGATGGTCAGTTTGAAGCCCACCCCGGCGAACAAGGCCGCGATGGCCAGCCAGAACACCGGATTGCGCCCCGGCGTCAGCACATGGCCGATGGTGTCGAGGCTCATGCTGCCGGCAATTCCATAAATCAAGCCCATGCCGTACAGGATAAACGCGGAAGCCAGCGCGCCCAGGATCACATACTTCAAGCCGGCTTCGCCCGAGTGCGCATCATCCCGGCGCCACGCGGTGAGCACAAACAATGGAATCGTGGCCAGTTCCAGGGACACATAGAGTGTAATGAGATCACGGGCGGATATCAGGTACATCATCCCCGTAATCGTGAACAACAATACCGTGAAGTACTCCCCCCGGAACCCAATGCCCCGGATACGCACGCCCGTATGGCCATTCAGCACATCCATGGACAGCAGAATGGTGATGGCGCCCGATAACAAAAACAATACTTTGAACCACCACGCCACGGGGTCCATTACGAACCGCCCGCCCAGCAACTGTTCATGTTGCGGCGTCATGCACAGCGCGCCAAACGCCGCCGCCAGCCCGAGCAATGCCAACGGGGCCAGAATCCACCGCGACCGTTCCGTCAGAAACAGATCAAGCATCAGCACGCCGAACGCGGCGGTGATGACCATGATCTCCGGCATCATAAGCATAGCGACTCCACCTTTACTCCAACGGCTACATGTTGAGACGGTTAAAAATCGGCATGACCGAGCTTTCGATCAGGTCGATGAAATAAAACGGCAGTAGACCCACCACCAGCAAGGTCGCCACCAGCACGCCCGTGGCCACCTTTTCGGGCAGCGTGGCGTCGGTGAGTTCTTCGTAATGAGGATTGGTGATGGGGCCCTGGAACACCAGCGCCAAACCCCGCAATACGTACACGGCGGTCACCACGATGGACATCGTGGCAATAATCGTCAAGGTTTTGGTGAGCATGGAATCCGTCCAGGGATTGCCGAAAAAGCCTCCCAGGAACACATGGGTTTCCGCCACAAAGCCCGACAAACCCGGCAGGCCCAGGCTTGCCAGTCCGCCGATATAGAAACAGGTGGCGAGCCACGGCATCACCTTGCCCAACCCGCCCATCTCGGGAATGATCCGCGTGTGTGAACGTCCGTACACCATCCCGATCAGACCGAAGAACAGCCCCGTCATGATCCCATGGCTGAACATCTGGATGACCGCGCCCTTGAACCCAATCAGGTTCAGCGTGGCCACGCCGAACAGCACGAAACCACAATGGCTGACGGAAGAATAGGCGGTGAAGTATTTCAGGTCTTTCTGCATGACCGCGCCAAACGAGCCATACAGGATGTTCACGGTGGTCAGGCACATGAACACAATACCCCACATCTTCGCGCCTTCCGGAAGCAGGTAGACCGCGATGCGCAGCGCGCCGTAGCCGCCCAGTTTCATCAACACGCCCGCGTGCAGCATCGAGACGGCGGTCGGCGCGGAACTGTGCCCGTCCGGCGACCATGTATGCAGGGGATACAGTGCGCCAATCACGCCGAAGCCCACAAACACCATCGGGAACACCCAGCGCTGGAATTCATGGGAATACTTCGCTTCGGAGAGGCGGATCAGATCAAAAGTGTGCATGCCCGACGCATGATACAGGGCCAGGAATCCCACCAGCACAAACGCGCTCCCCACCAGCAGCATCAGCGTGAGCTTCATCGCGGAATATTCCTTCGGGCCCGTGCCCCAGATGCCGATCAGCAAGTACATCGGCAGCACCGCGAGTTCGTAGAACATGAAGAACAGGAACAGGTCGAAGCTCAGGAACACCCCGAAGACGCCCGTCACCAGCAGCAGCAACAGTCCAAAAAACTCTTTTACGCGGACTTCGACATACCAGCTCGCCAGCACGCCCGTAAAGATGATAATCGAAGTCAGAATCACCATGGCGACGGAGATGCCGTCAACCCCCACGTAATATTGAATGCCGAGGGACTCGAACCAGGGCACCCGCTCCACAAAATACAGCTTGGTGAGGAGCGCGTGCTTCATGGATTCCGCTTCCGGCATGGCCGCCTGCCAATAATTCACCACCAGCTTCGCGGTAAGTACGAGGTGGATGCTCGTGCCGGTGACGGACACCCAACGGATCAGCTTCCATTGGCGTTCCGGGATGAACACCACCACCAGCATGGTGAGGAAGGGAACCGCTATCAACCAACTTACCAAGCCCATCGCAACACCTTTTCATTCACTCCTGTTGACTACACCAAGGCCGCCCACAAAATCAGCAGCACAAACAGCGCGCCGCCGGTATACCAGATTCCATAGCCCTGCACCTGGCCGGTCTGCGTTTGACTGAAAAGCCAACCGGTGGCGCGGGTCGTCCAGCCGCTCAAATTGACGCCGCCGTCCACCACGCGCCGATCAAACCAGGCAATCGGACGCGCTATGTACTTGAAGATGATGTTGTGGGTGACAAACAAATACACTTCATCAATGTAAAACTTGTGTTTGATGGTGCGATACACCACACCGAACGTGTCCGCCGCCCGCGCGGCCCGCACCGCGTCATTCGAATAGAAAAACCACGACAGGCCAATGCCCAGCAATCCCGCCAGCGTGGCCGGAACCGCCACCGACAAATTAATGCCATGATGCGCCATGTGCGCGCCAATGCTCACGTAACTTGCCATGGGGAAGAACCCCGCCATCACGCTCATCACCCCCAGAATCGCCAGCGGAACCCACATCACGGCGGGCGCTTCGTGCGCATGTTCCGCGTTATGTGAGCGGTGACGGCCCCAGAACGTGATGAAATAAATGCGGAACATATAGAACGGGGTCAAGACCGCGACCAGCATCGAAATGGAGAAGATGATGGTGTGATGCGTGGGCAGGGCCGCCGCCAGAATTTCATCCTTCGAGAAGAATCCCGCCAGGGGCGGCACGCCGCTGATGGCGAGTGTGGCCGCCAGGAAGCACAAATGGGTAATGGGCATTTTCTTCGCCAGTCCGCCCATCTCCCAGATTTCATTGCTGTGCACCGCATGGATCACCGCGCCCGCGCCCAGGAAGAGCAGCGCCTTGAAGAACGCATGGGTGAACAGGTGGAACATGCTGGCGGTATACCCCAGCGGATGCTCCATGGTGGCCACGCCCAATGCCAGCATCATATAGCCCAACTGGCTCAGGGTGGAGAAGGCCAGCACCCGCTTGATGTCGTCCTGTGTGATGCCGATGATCGCCGCGAAGAGTGACGTGAAGCAGCCGACATACGCCACCACCAGCAGCGCATCCCCGCTCGCCGCGAATGCCGGAAACAGGCGCGCCACCAGATACACCCCCGCCACCACCATCGTGGCCGCATGAATCAGCGCCGAAACCGGTGTCG
>CAYXPO010000097.1:9741-11533 GCA_964466925.1 uncultured Nitrospirales bacterium | reverse complement strand
CCTTGATCGCCTGCAAGAGCGGCAATGTGAGATTCACATTGGCGCAGTCGGTGTTCCCGAAATGATCATCGTTGGCCTTGGGCTCGACGCACCCGACAATCGCGTAATTCCGGGCATTTTCCAACGTCGCCGGATAATGCTTCAAGAGCGTTTTTATGTAGATGTCATCATTGAATAACTGCGGGATGGGGCATCCGTTAATGTAAATCTCCGCAATCCGCCGCAGGTACGCATCGGGGCTGTCCTTGTGAACCCGCGCGCTCAAATCCGCCGCGAGCGGCTGCAACTCACAGGCGTCCAGCAGCATGTAGGTAACATCATTGGTGGCGTCCCGGCCCTCTTTATCGAGTCCGCCAAACGTAATCGCCTGATCCGTGGACAAGGTCTCGAAAAGATTGAACAATTCCGGAAAGGTGTTCCCATCATTCACCAGAATGGCTTCATCCATCTTTAGAACGAACAAACAGAGCAGTTCCTTGGCCTTCTCATACGTGATGCGGCCGGCGTCCAAATCTCTTTTGTAATAAGGATAAAGGAACTGATCCATCCGCCCGAAGGAGATCGCGTTCTCATACGACTCGATGCACAGCGCGACGTGGAGCAGCACCATGCTTTGCAGGGCCTCATGAAAGGTGCGCGCGGGATATTTGGGCACATGCCGGCAAATTTCCGCCATTTCCGCCAGCTCCTTGCGGCGCTCCGGATCGGTTTCGTTCGTGCTCAGGTCCGCCAGATGGTCCGCATAACGTTGCGCGAAGGCCTCCAAGGCCTCCAGGGCAATAAGCACGCCCGCATAAAAATCCTGGTTGTTCTCCGGCTTTTCCTTTTGCCTGGCCTTGACCTCTTCTTTAAGGCCGGTGGTCCCCAGTGCAAGCATGCGGTCAAAATTCGCGATAAAGTGGGCTATGGCCGCCAGATTGTTGTTGAATCCGGCATTCATTTCCGACGCCCGGGCAAACATGGCGATATAATCCCGGAGTCCGCGGTTGGTGTGTCCGAGAAGACTGTGCTTCAGCCAGAACGGCGCGCTTCGCAGGAAGGAGAGCCGCTCCCGGAGGGTCACCTGGAACGATACCGGTTTCAGGCGCTTCAATTTGTGGATCATCTTGATGCCGACCACGCCATAGTATTCCGCCCAAAGCTGGCCGGCCACCCGTTTCGCGGTAAAATTGCCCACAAGCAGCTCCCCCGGATAGACGATAATGCGCTTGTTGCGCAGCACGTGGGAAAGACATTCCGCCCGGTGAATGGGGGTCGGCTTGTTGAAACCATGTTTCCGGTAATACTGGGTCTTGAGCAGGCACGCCTCCATGCACAGCGCCCTGGGGCTCTGCCGGAGATCGCGTTGAATCTGCTTTACGCGCGGGGTAAATTCCGCTTTGTGCGGCGCGGCATCCAGGTCCTCGTAATGGGCGTGGATGCCATTTTGTCTGAATATGGTCAACCCCTTTTCAATGGCGCTGTGGCTTGCTTCGGGCGTGATGTTCAACGGGGCGATATTCAACCCCAGGCGCTTGGCCTTGTCTTCATGGAAATTGTGGTATTTCAGCAATTCAATCGAATCATACTCGATGGATTTCAGCCACCGGGCCACAGCTTCCAGGTGCCCCTCGCCGTCATTGAATCCCGGAACCATCACCATGCGGAATTTGACAGGGACGTTTAATCCAAGGAGTTTTTTCAGGTTGCTCTGGATCAGGGTGTTGTCCTGTTGGGTGCATCGGACATGGAGTTCGTTATCGCCGACCGCCTTGAGATCGACCAGAAACAGGTCCACATAGGGCGCGGCGGC
>CAYXPO010000097.1:0-9731 GCA_964466925.1 uncultured Nitrospirales bacterium | reverse complement strand
GGGTGGTCAAAGGGCGGCACGTACAGCGCGTCGTGGACTTGGGCGAAGCGGAGCGCCGTCTCGTGCGTTTCGTCCCACACGCCACCTGCCACCGTGACCTCGGCGCCCTGCCTCTCGATCTGCCGCCGCAGCTCAGGCGGCCTGGATGGCGGCCCACGGCGCGTGCAGCGAGGTTTCAACGGCAACGTGTATATTCTGCCGCTTCAACAAGTGCAGCAACGATACCAGACCCTCCGAATCCTGCAAAAAGGGTTCGCCGCCGCTCAGCGTAACGCCGCCCTTGCTTGAGAAGTAATACGCCTTGTCCCGCGACACAATGTCCAGGATATCGTCCTCGGAACATGCGCCATCGGGCGCCAAACCGCCGTTAAATGATTGCATCTCCGGATTTTGGCACCATGCACACCGTAAATTACACCCCTGGAAAAATATCGTGGTGCGAATCCCCGGACCATCATGAACACACGTGCGTTGAATCTTGAAAGGTTTCAGGCGTTTGGTGACAGGAGCATTCACGGTGTGTACTGCCTTATTCCGGATGTTGGATGTTTCTTCGTTCACCGTTCTTCAGGTCAAGCACATAACCCGGCGGAGGCGGCATCCATATTTACACTAGTAGTCTAGAATGTCTTTTTTATAGGCCATTCCTCGAAAAAAGTCAAATTTACATCCAAGGAAAGCGATATCAACGGAGTGTCTGGGCCTTGTATCCACCTTTTTCCTTTTGGATGCGGTATTTGGGCCTTGATTATGGAGTGCCAGCTCAAAAAGCCGTCAAGGCTTTGAAGGCCGCAACACGCTCCTCGAGTTGCGCCGAATCCACTTCGCAGAGACGGTCCGGGCCGAAATCTTCGCAGGTGAACGAGGCCAATGCGCTCCCGTGGACGACCGCCTTTTTCAACGAATCGAAATCCGTGGTTCCGCGCGAGGCCAGATACCCCATGAAGCCGCCGGCAAACGTATCGCCCGCGCCGGTGGGGTCGGCCACGGATTCCAGCGGATAGGCGGGCAAGGCAAACATCTGCCCGGCTTCCTGGCCGAACAGGACGCACCCATGCTCGCCTTTTTTGATGACTACAATGCCGGGGCCCAAGGCGCGTATGCGTTCCGCGGCAATCCGGAGGTTAAGCGTTTCGGTCAGCAGACGGGCCTCGGAATCGTTGATAATCAGGACATCCACCCGGTGCAGCACCGCTTTGAGTTCATCCAGGGTCGTATTGATCCAGAGGTTCATTGTGTCCAGGCCCGCAAACTGCGGCTTGGTCTGCTCCAATACTTCCAATTGCAGCGAAGGATGAATGTTGGCCAGGAACAAAAACTCCGCGGCGCGCGCCTGTTCCGGGAGTTTCGGATGAAATTGCTCGAACACATTCAATTGGGTGTCCAGCGTGTCGCGCTCATTGATGTCGTCGTGATAGCGTCCGGACCAGCGGAAGGTGCGTCCCGGCATGCGTTCCAATCCTTCAAGATTGATGTGTTTATTCTCCAACAGTTTCACATGCCGTTCGGGGAAATCCTCGCCGACCACGCCCACCAGATGCACCTTGGTCAAGAGCGAGGCGGCCAGGGAAAAATAGACGGCGGCGCCGCCCAAGCCTTCGATATTTTTACCGGACGGGGTTTCGACGGTGTCGAGCGCCACCGAACCGACCACTGTTAAACTCATGCCTGATTACTCCTTTACTTCTTGTGGAAATGCCTGGAAAAGCCTGGTTACTCGCCCCAGCGGGCTTTGCGCGCCTGCTCGGCGAGCCAGCACGTCTGGATATGCAGGCGCTCCATCCATTCCGAGGCGGTGAAGCCCGCCACTTTCCCGGATTGGAGCGTTTGATACGAAACCGTCGTGATGTGCTTCACGCCGACGGCATAATAGAGGGCCACCAACTCCGCGTAGGAAAGGGTGCGGCTGAATTGATAATAATCCAGCAACATGTTGGTGCGGACGCGCATTTTTTCCTCGCTGGTGGTGGTGCGGATGCAGAGATTGGAAATGCCATACGCGATGTCCTCCAGATAGCATCCATTACCGGCGAATTCCAAATCCAAGATGGCCGCAAGGGTGTCGCCCTTGAACAGCAGGTTGGCGCCGTGCCAGTCGCCGTGAATCAGGCCGATCTCGAATTCGCTGCGTTTGTCAATGCTGAGCGCGTTGGCGGCGTCCTGCAGGAAGAGCGCGATGGCGTTACAGTGTTCTTCCACCTTCTTTTCGCTGGATTCCGCGCGGGACGCCTCAAACAGCTTCTGAAACGCGCTGCGCGGCACTTCGCTGAACCGCCACATGTTGGCGTCGCGCGGCGGGGCGGGCAGGCCCCGGCACACCTTGTGGAACATGCCCAGCGCTTTGGCGGAGGTGACCAGCGTGTTGGAATTCACCCGCATGGGTTCGCCTTCGACGAATTCCTGGAGTTCCAAGGCCCAATTGCTGAGTTCCACAATGCCCTTGCCGTTTTTCGCGCGCTTGATGCGCGCCACGGGCAAGCCATTTTGGTCCAGGTGATCCGAAAGACGATGCTGGAAACGCAACGCATCCAGCACCACCGGGTCGCGCTTGTACGTTTTCGCCAGAAAACGCCCGGCGGTGGTTTGCACCACCATTTTCCGGTGCCGGCGCTGGTGGGCCGCTTCGAGCTGTTGCGGCATTTCCACCTTGCCCAGGTCATAGTGTTCACGAATGACCTCGGCGACGATTTCCATGCCCTGTAACTGCGGACTCACGGCAGTTTCAACACCTTTTCCGATTCCACGTGTTTCAACAACTCATCTTTTGAAAACCAAGTGGGCTTCATGATGCGTTTGGAAAACAGTTCGCGGGCCTGATCCGTGTGATGCGGCGATTTGGGGTCCAGGTTTTGGCCCCACGGGATGCAGGTATACGATTCGATGCCGTCTTTCTTGAAAAACATCAGCATGGCGGACATGGTGCCGATATGCGCCACATACTGGCCTGAATCCTTGGGCTGTTCGATGCCTTCCACACACCGCAATGTTTCCGTGTGGTTGTAATCCGCGCCATCATAAGGATAGAAATCACCATCACGGCCGACTTTATGGCATTCCCCCCACGCCACCTTGGTCTTGCCATACAGCTTTTTCATATCTTCCACGGTTTCCGATAGGGCCGACAACGCCGCTTTTTGTCCCGCTTCATCCAGGCCTTTCCCCTCGCGCACTGCGGCGGTGTCCAGCTTTCCCGAACATTTCTTCCGCCAGCGCTCGACCGTTGTGGCGGCGGTACTCTCCTGGGTGTATTCTCCATTCCACGCCAGAATATCCTGGACTGCTTCGGCCGTTTCGGGAGTGTTGTTGAGGTCTTGCCTGAAGCGGTCCACGGCGGTTTTCAACAGTTCCTGCCAGGGCTTGGCGAAAAGATCGTACACATCCATCGTTATATTGAAAGCATCTTCTTTCGTAACGCTGTCATCCGCCGCCAGCAACTGGCGCGCCCGCATGCCCCGGTGATTATCCTTGTCCCAGGAAACATTGTAAATATAGGGCTTGTAGTTGTCCGGCTGCATCGGCGAGTTTTCCATCATGACACCCGGGCTGATGTTGCAGCACTGCATGTAGCCCTGCTCCGGGTTCATGATATGCACCAGATCATCAATCGGATGAAGCCCCAGCCATTCCGTGGCTTTCGTGTTGCCGGGCACCGGCTTCGACCAGTCGTATCCGTCCGGGCGAATGGGCGTCCGGCCCACACGCACGTAGCCGATATTGCCGTCCCGGTCCGCGAACATGACATTCTGTTCCATCAGGTGGTTCATGCCCAGCGCCTGGTAAAATTCATCGGCATTCTTCGCCATCAGCATGTTATAGCTTTGTTCGAGCAGGCCGATATCCTCCAGGTAGGGTGTTCGGCCCGCATACGCCACATGCTTTTCCAAATCCGGCTCGGCAATCAGCGGCCCAAACCGGCTGTCCATCGCCAGCTTTACGCAGGGTTCCTTTTCGCCCTTCACCGGGATGCGGATAAACCGGATGTTGAGCCACTCCCATTTCTTTTCATACTCGTATTGGGTGGGCATGTTCGGATTCAGCTTGAGCATGTACACGTCCGAGGTGTCCGGGCCGCCCGTGGTGCAGGCCCATCCCACATTCGCGCCATGCCCCAGGGCGATCATCGGGCAGCCGGTAAGGCAGAACCCGTTCATGACCATGTCGCCCGCATGCACCCGGCACTCATAAAAAATCGCCAGGCTTTCCCAGGTGAGATGGGGGTCCGTTAACAGGATGGCGCTGCCGTCCGCGGAACGTTTCGGCGCCACGGACCAGCAGTTGGATGCGAAAACAGGTTTTTCCGGGCGTTGCCCATAGTCGTCCTGAATCGTGCCCAACGGCCATTGCAGGATCATGGCGCGCCCAACGGCCGCGCAATGCCACGGCTGCAATTCCAGGGCATACTCCGGAACGCGTTCAGGATGTTCCTGGATATAGGTCTTGACCCCCGCCATGAACGCTTCGCAAATGCCGCGTATGTTCTCGGGCACTTCGGGCCATTTCTTCTCTGATATTTCCGCATTGCGCACCACGCGCAGAATGTAGTCCAACTCGATGTGATCCGGGCCAAAGGCTTCCGCCATGCAGCCCAGCGCCGTGCGGATATTTTTATAGATGTCGTCCAGACGGTCCTCCGCCTGGGCATACCCCAGCGCATACGCGCCCTCAATGGGGGTGGGTGCGTAAATGTGCGGCACGCCATACGTATCGCGGTAGACCGTCGCTTCGCGTGCCGCATTCTGGGCCACCGCGATTGTAGCCACAATTATGAATAGTGCAAATTGCACACCAGCCTTCTTCATCCAAGCCTTCTCCTTATACTACGGGCAAAACGTTGCCAAACCCTTAACAGGATACCGAATTTTCGGCAAATACACAAAATTCTACGGCGTTGAGCCAGGTCTCTTGGGGTGAATGTTGCCCGAACATTTTATGCCACCGCCCGCCTGTGGCGGTGATTCACAGTAAAACACACCGCCCGCCCCGTGGACGGCTTTGACTGTGCCACCTGGGAAAGGGAATGTATCGCGTATAAAATCTTTACATTACGGCGTGGCACGGTCAATTCCCCGAAGGAGGATTGGCCGTGGATGTGCTCGGCGGGCGCCTCGTCTCGCGCATGATATCCAGCTTACGGGGTTGGACGTCTCTTGAGTCCCCATTTGTTCATTCGGGAAAGCAAGGTGGTGGGGTTTACGCCCAAGAGCTCCGCGGCGCCATCAGGACCTTTGATCTTCCAGTGGGTCTTTTCGAGGATTATCCGGAGGTTGTCGCGCTCGCGGCGTTGGAGTTCGGCTTCGGTGAGAAACGCTGGTTGATCTGCATCGGCGGCCTTCGGCGTTGATTGAGCCGGGGGCGCGGGGTGGTTTGGCACTGGCAGGTCAAAATCCAACGTGCCGCCGCGCGCCAGAATGATGGCCCGTTCGATCACATTTCGCAACTCACGGACATTTCCAGGCCAATCGTAGCTTTGCAGTTTCGCGACCGCCGCGTGCGTCAATCGTGGTTTGGCGCATTTCAAGTCTCGCGTGGAGAGTTCAACAAAATGTTTCGCCAGCGAGGGGATGTCATCGAGTCGCTCTCGTAACGGCGGGACTTGGATCGGGAAAACGTTCAGCCGGTAGTAGAGGTCTTCGCGGAAGCGGCCGGCGGCGACGGCCTCTTTCAGATCGCGGTTGGTGGCCGCGATGATTCGCACGTCCGCGCGCCGCGTGTGGTCGTCGCCGACGCGTTCGTAGCGTTTTTCCTGAAGCACGCGCAAGAGCTTGTTCTGAATATCGAGGGGGATTTCGCCCACTTCATCCAGGAAGATTGTCCCGCCCTCGGCGGTTTCAAAACGGCCCGCCCGGTCCTTCACGGCCCCTGTAAACGATCCCTTAACGTGGCCGAAGAATTCGCTCTCAAACAGTTCCCTCGGAATGGAAGCGCAATTCACCCGGACCAAAGGCCCTTTATTGCGCCTGCTCCGCCGGTGAATTTCATGTGCTACCAGTTCTTTGCCGGTACCCGTTTCGCCGAGAATAAGCACGGAAGCGTCCGTGGGCGCGGCCAGATCGATCTGGCTGACGATGTGCCGGAGAGGGGCGCTTTGTCCGACAAGGTCTCCGAAAGCCTTCGCCTCGATTACCGCTTCCTCGAGATACGAGTTTTGGAGTTCCAATTGCGCTTTAAGGCGCTGAATTTCCTGAAAGGCCCGGGCGTTGGCAATAGCCGCCCCTATTTGGTCCGAGAAAACCTGGCCCCATGGGTGGTAATCCTCCGGCCATTTCCCGCGAACGAAACCCGCGGATATGCCCAGAACATCGCCTTTGAATCGAATCGGACCTACCAAATACTCTTGAACACCTTCTTTGGTTACCCACTCCACGCCCGCATTCGACACCGGAGGATCATCCATGACATTTATGAATATCGGCTCGTTGGTTACGGCGGATTCGCCGATTGGGCCTGCGCCCAGCGGCACTCGCGCATCAAGATTCGCGAAAGGCCTCGGCCCTGTACCGGAGCCCAAGGCGGTTCTTCCTTCTGCCGCGGCCAAGTGCAGACAACGAGACTGATCGGGACATATGGCTTGGTATGGGCAGGTTGCGCATAGGTCGCCCTTGTCAATCAACCAAATTTGGACGAAATCCACGAGTTGGACACCGCGTTGGACGAATCTCCGGAACAAATTCTCCAACGACTGCTCATTGGCTACATCAATGAGCAGCCCTGCCGCAAACCAAGGATCGAAACGGTTATCACTGGCCGGTTCCATGGTCGTTACAGTAGCAAAACGGGGTGGTACCGTCAACCCCAATCCGCATGAATTTTCGTACGTTCAATTTATCGCACCAATGCCCGTTAAGCCCATGCTTTTGTAAGTGACTGTATTAAAGGGCGTTATGACTTCAGGCGTGACTTGGCATGGCCTATGCTCCATGAGCAGTGGAACCAGGAGAAGGCAGAAAATGAGTAGAAAATGTCAAAACCCGAAGGGCTTAGCGGTTGATGCAGCGAGTTTCGGGAGTACTGAAATCGGGCCAGAGGCCAGCACGGCCACAGCAGAAGGAGAAGACACCATGGAAAGAATAGCATTGTTACAGAATATGCCCGACCTTGCCGGAGACTTTGTCGCCCACCCGAAAGAGGGCGAGGCATCCATGAGAACAAGTCAATCGTCTCAATCCCTGATGCCCCTTGGCAAGAATGCGAAGCCCACAACGAAATTGGGCAAAATCCTTGTTGTTGATGACGAAGAAGTGCTGCGAATGATCCTCAATTTGGTGCTCAGCGACGCCGGGTTTGATGTAACCGAGGCCTCCAATGGGCTGGAAGGTCTGCAACTCCTTTCCCGTGAATACTTTGACTTGGTTGTAACGGACGTGGACATGCCCATTAAAGATGGGCTCGCCATGATTCTGGAGGCGCGCACAATAGCTCCCGAAGTCAAGTTTATCGTCTACTCGGGGTCCGATTGTCAAACCTTGGAACAGGCGAAAGCCCGTAGTGCGGGCAGCATTCTGAAGGTCCTTGCCAAGCCAATGCCAGCCCCCGCCATCGTCGCCGCCATTAAGGACGCATTATGCGCGTGTGAGCGTAACTGCCGCGCGGAGGAGGAGCATGAAACACAATCACAGCATGCGCTCACGGAGGTAAACCCTCTTTTCGCTGCTGTGTTCTATCCCTTTGAGCAACAGAACAACGCGCAAGCCGCTTACTTCAACTGCGAGCGTATCGAACCTCCAGCATCGAGGAACTCCTGCTGGCGCCTGCATCCATCTTGGGCCCTTGCGCGAACATGAGCGCCGAAAGGCATGGGAGGTAGATCCATGTTTACAACGAACGTAGGTTTGCCGTTAGAGCGTTTTCACCGGCTGTTAGATTCCGTGAATGTCGTCCTCTGGTGTATGGACGTGGAATGGCGGTTCACCTATGTAAGCCAGGCCGTACGATCCCTGCTGGGATATGCGCCGGAGGAGCTGATCGGAAAGACGATGGACGCCGTCTTGACACCGGCGGCGGCGGCGGAAGCGTGGGCATCGCTTGACCTCTATCTTCGCAGCATGCCCAGGCCTTCTTATGCATGTCTTGAATTGGCGCATCGCCGCCATGATGGGACCGAATTCTGGGGTGAAATCCTCACTCTTCCCATTTGTGACGATCAAGGCCGTCTCGTCGAAGTGCAGGGGACCATGCGTGACATTACCCATCGCAAGCGTGCCGAGGCCTCCGCACGGGAGAATGAGCGGATGTTGCGCGGCATTCTGCGGGCCGTTCCATTCGGTATTGGCGTTACCCGGGACAGGACGATGATATGGTCGAACGAGCAGATGGCTCGTTTGACCGGATATTTGCATGAGGACTATCGGGGGCTGAGTGCCCGGACCCTCTTTGAAAACGACCTGGAGTTTCTGCGTGTGAGTGAAACCATCGAGAAAGGGATGGCCGAAACCGGGACCGGCAGCGCCGGGACACGCTTCGTGCGCAAGGACGGTTCGCGTTTTGACGCCCTGCTCCTGAGTGCGCCCATAGACCCTTCGGATACGTCCTCGGACATCATTACCACCGTGGCGGACATCAGTGACTATAAGCGCGTGGAAGGGGAACTGCGCGAAAGTGAAAGGAAGTACCGTGAACTTGTGGAGAGTGCAAACAGCATCATCCTTCGCATGGACAAGAGCGGAATCATAACGTTCTTCAACAATTACGCTTCGCATTTCTTTGGATTTCCGCCGGACGAGATTATTGGACGGAGTGTGCTGGGAACCATTGTTCCCGCCGCGGAGTCCACGGGGAGAGACCTTGCGCAGATGATCCAGGATATCGGGGTCCATCCCGAACGGTACGTAAGCAACGAGAATGAGAACATGTGCAGGGACGGGACTCGGGTCTGGGTGATGTGGACCAACAAGCCCGTCTTCGATGACCAAGGGCGATGCGTTGAGATACTGTGCATCGGGAATGACATCACCAAGCGCAAACGGGCCGAGGCGGAGAAGGAAAAACTGGAAACGCAGTTACGGCAGATGCAAAAGATGGAAGCGGTGGGGCAGTTGGCGGGAGGGATTGCGCACGACTTCAACAACCTGCTCCAAGTCATCCTGGGGTATGTGGATATTCTTCGGGGCAACCTGAGTGAGGAGTCTGTCCATATCGAGGCACTCGATAACGTGCACCAGGCGGCGGAGCGGGCGGCGGACTTGACGCGGCAATTGCTGGCGTTTAGCCGCCGTCAGGTCATGCGCCCGGTCAACCTGGACCTGAACAACCTGATTAATGGCGTCTTGAAAATGATTCAGCGTGCGATTGGAGAACATGTTGATTTGCATTTCATGCCTGCCGGCCACTTGGGCACGGTTCATGTGGACAAAGGACAGATAGAGCATGTCTTGATAAACCTGTGCTTGAATGCACGCGATGCCATGCCCAACGGCGGGACACTCACCATCACGACGGAAAATGCCGCCTTTGACGACGCGTATTGCCAGGATCATCCATGGGTAACGGGAGGCCCCTACGTGTTGCTCAGTGTAACAGACACAGGCCATGGCATGGATGAAGCGACGCGCGCGCGCATATTCGAACCATTCTTTACAACAAAAGACGTGGGTAAAGGAACGGGGCTCGGTCTGGCGACCGTCTACGGTATCGTTAAACAGCACAGCGGGGTTATCCATGTCTATAGCGAGCCGGGCAAGGGAACGGTGTTCAAAGTCTACATCCCAACCGTCCAAACATCAGCGGAAGCGGTG
>CAYXPO010000096.1:0-11535 GCA_964466925.1 uncultured Nitrospirales bacterium | reverse complement strand
GTATTATACGGTGCCAATACCGGAGCCAGGTGCGCGCCTGGGCATCTTTGGCCCATTCCAGGTGGCGCTGATGCCACACCCAGAAATGTTGCGGCTTGTGCAGAAAATACGCCATTAACTTGCCATAGGCGCCGCCGCTGTGTTCATCAAACGTGGAAAGACTCTGCCACCAGGGAAATACGCGGGTTTGCGCCAGCGGATTGGTTGTCAACCCGGTGAAGGCATCCAGAAGTTCTTTCAACAGTTCGGGACGATCCTTAAAATAGTCGAGATAGGAGGCGAGGGTTTTGGGCGCGGTTTTCACCCGGCCGGGTTCTGTGAGAAACCGCATGGCCAGGTCCGGGTTGGCTTTAAGGGCATCCAGGGCCTGGCTGAAGGGTTGTTCCGCGAATTTGGCGGGTTTGGCCTCGTTGAATTCCATGCGCTGAAGGGATTCCATGGAAGAACGAAGCGCGGGGTCGCGGTTGAGTTGATCATAAAATTGATCAAACAATGCCTGCGCTTCCACATCCCGTTGGAGCGCTTCGTCAAAATCTGCGTTCAACCGGTTCAATTCTCTGAACAAAGTGAGATCGAGCCACGCTTCTTCCGCCCGGGCCATGGGAGCATTGGCTTGGAGATACGCCCGGTAACCGCGATGATTGCGCAAGAGTTGCGGGTCTTTTTCCAGGGCTTGTTCAATGCGGTGCGCGAGTTCGGTGTCCGCATGTTTCCATCCGGACAGTTCCTCCGGCGTTTCGAGGGCAAACAGAAAACAGGCGCACGCCGCAAGGATCATGGGATGCCCAATTCCGCCGCCAGGTCGAGAATGGTAAAGCGGTTGCGCAGGTAACGGGCGCCTTTCAGGGCCTTTTGATATTCCTCCAAGGGCGCATACAATCCCTCCGGGCGCACGGGGCCGCCGGAAATCTCAATACATTGCGCCACGACGGCGGACGGCTGGAGGTCTTCCCCGAGCGCGGCACGCAATTCCGGCAACAGGCGTTTGAAATGTTCCAATTCCGCGCGAAGTTTTTCCGGGGTGGGCGCTTTTTGCGTCCACTGCGCCCATACCTCTTCCCCCACCTGCGGCCCCCAATCCTCCATGACGCACGCCCGGACGTATTCGGGCGATGGATGCGCGGCCACAAGCGCCTCCACATCCACGTGGTCCGGTTCCAGCGCCAGCACCTTTTCCCAAAGTCCGAGCGCATGCACGGTGCCCACGCCCACTTGCGTGCCGTGCAGATCATTCTGCACGCCGTACAGCGCGTGTTTCATGTCTAGATAGTGGGATATGAGGTGTTCTCCGCCGCTGGCGGGCGCGGAAGACCCCGCGATGACCATGCCGAATCCCGAAAGCAGCAACGCCTCCATGACCAGTTTGACGGCTTCCGGTTCTGCGCGGCCCACCGCCGGGGCCGCGGCAAACAAGCGTTCCTGGATGCCTTCATTGAATTCGCGCGGACGGTGGCAGTAGTAATCGCCGCGCAGGAGATGGCTGGCGCGCCAATCCGCCGCCGAGGAACACTTCGACAGGAAGTCCGCCACGCCCGCGGCGAGCATGCGTTGCGGGGCGGTCGCGATCACCTCCGGATGGGCGAAAATGCCCGTGACGGGACGGCAGGGCTGGGTGCGTTTCAAGCCCCGGATTTTCAGCGCGGTGATTCCGGAGGTATAGCCGTTCATCGAGGCGGCGGTGGGGTAGAGCAGCACGGGTTTTTTCTGCACTGATCCCGCATATTTCGCCAAGTCCGACACGGTGCCAGACCCAATCGCCACGTAAAAGTCCACCTCCTTGCCGGCGTTGGCGGTTTCCTCCGCGCGCTCGCCCGTGGCCTCGAACGGGGTGCCGGGATAACGCTGTTCAACAATGCGCTTTCCCGCATCCCGCAAGGCCTTCAGCACCGGTTCGCCGCCCGCCCGGAACGTGTTTTCATCCGACACCACCAGCACGGTGTCTCCGCACCGTTCCCGGGCGAATTTGGCCAATTCCAACGCGGCGGTTTCCCCCACATGACAGGCCTCGATGGGCAATTCATGCCGTATGCCACAGGGACAATCAAAGGAACTTCCCAAACTATGCCAGCCGAGTTTCTGCATGCGCTCTTTCATTTTCAATGTAATGGGGTTGAAGGTTTCTTCTCTTCTTTGAGTTTCCGCCAAAGCGTGTTGCGGCCAATGCCCAATAGGCGGGCCGCCTCCGCCTGGTTGTTCTTGCAGCGGCGCAGCACCTCATGGATATGCCGCCGTTCCGCTGCCTGGAGGCTCATGTCTTTCGGAACATTCGAGGGCGGTTCCTTCCGCAACAACCCGTGAGTATGGGCCTCGAGGGCGCGCCGGACCATCAAGGGCGCCTCGCCGGGCTGCAACGGCAGGAAGATATACCCGTACACGCCCTGCCGCATCGCCAGCACCGCGTCCGCGATATGGTGCGCGGTGCAAACCAGCAAGGCGGGCAGTTCCCGTGCATGCACCACCGCCTGCGAGGGTGATTCCGCAATCGCCAATTCCGGCGTCTCGGTGACAATGACGTGCCCGTCCGCTTCCAACATGGCCTTCAGCGTCATGCGGTTGGGGAGGTTTTCGATGTCCAGAAGAATTCTTGCCATACCATGAGGCTACAGAACCCGGAGGTTTTTTTCCACTTTCTCTCTTGGGCACTTGAAGACCAATACTCTTCGTCTTCCCCGAAAAGTATGCATATTCTCTGTTTCTGAACTGTGCGTTTCCGGAATTTGTTGCCACCATGGGCCTGTAGCCTCTAGAATCACCTTCCCACACGAAATACATCAAGTATGAACAACACGGATGAAAAAGAGGATTCCCGCTGGAGCGGCATGCGCGAGGTCATGAACATGTCATGGCCCATCGTGCTCGGTTCCTTGTCGTTTACCATCATGGAATTCACCGACAAATGGATGGTGTCCAAACTGGGCACGGTGCCGCTTGCCGCCGTTGGGTCCTCCAGCCTCTGGTCGTATACGCTCAGCACCATTATCATTGGGATTGTGGGGTGCGTGAGCACCTTTGCCGCGCAATCATTGGGGCGCGGGGAAAAGGAAAACTGCGCACGGTATGCGTGGCAGGGACTCTACCTGGGGATGTTCGCGGGATTGCTGGCATTGGCCCTGTGGCCCGTGGCGGGCGCCTTGTTTCGGTCCATGGGCCACAGCCCGGAGGCCACCGGCCTTGAGATTGGCTTTTTCAAAATCCGGTTGCTGGGATATTTGCCCATGGCCTGGGGCACGGCCCTCGCCGCATTCTTCCAAGCCATCAACCGCCCGCGCGTGCCGATGTATACCGCCATCGTGGGCACCGCCCTGAACGCGCTCTTGAACTACCTCCTCATTTTTGGCATTTGGGGGTTCCCGCAACTGGGCGTCAACGGCTCCGCCACGGCCACGGTAATCGCGCAGTACTTCCAGGCGGTGTTGCTGCATCTGGTCTTCATCTATGCCCCTTCACTGAAAGAACTGGGCACCCGCCGCGCCTTCCGTTTCGATCTCGCCCGGTTCAAGGAGCTTGTCCGTGTGGGCCTGCCCAGCGGCGCGGGCATGTTTCTCGACATTTTCAACTGGGGCATTTTCACCAGCTACGTGGTGGGCCATTTCGGCGACGTCTCGCTGGCCGCGCACAATATCGCCATCAGCTTCATGCACATCAGCTTCATGCCGGCCGTCGCGGTCAATCAGGGCATCGCCGCCATTGTCGGCCAATGGATTGGAAAAGGGAATGTTCCCCGCGCCAAGAGGCGCACGTACACCGCCATTAAAATCTGTGTGTTCTACATGGCGGGCATGGGGATCATTTTTGGCGTATTCGGCGAATCCCTGATCCGGAACATATTCAGCGATGATCCGGGCGTGGTGGATTTGGGGCATAAGTTGCTGGTGCTTGCCGCGTTTTTCCAGGCCTTTGACGCCATTAACATCACTTGTATCGGCGCCTTGCGCGGCGCAGGCGACACCCGCTGGATGATGATCGCCATGTTCATCGGCGCCTACACCTTTTTCCTGCCCTTGGCCTATACCCTTTCCTTCCCCTTGGGCGGGGCCGCCTACGGCGCGTGGATTGGCGCCACCATCTACATCTGCGCCGTCAGCGGCGTCCTCTTCTGGCGCTTCTGGAGTGAACGCTGGCGCCACATCAACATCTTCAGCGAACACACGAAATAAGCTGATATTCGTAGCGCGTCCATAGGCGGAGAGTCTTCACGACCGTAGCGTTCTCAAAGAATTGACAGACCAAGCGATGGTGAATATGGAAGCGGCGGGAATAGGCGCCGGAGAGATCGCCGAGAAGGCGCTCACAGGGCGGGGGAGTCTGGAATGGATTTTCGGCGAGAATGGTGAGAAGCCTTTGGGTATTGGCCCTTAGGTCTGACGCGTCAATTTTGCGGGCACCTTTCCGAGCCTGTTTTGTGAAAACAAGCCGCCAGTTCACCAGCCTGGTTCCTCGGTGCATTCCTCTGCTGGAGTTGACATTCCCTTACGGATGGATTCACGCATGCCGGGAATGGAAACCAAGTAAAGGGTTCTTGAATGAAACGCCAGTCCGCTTCAGCCACAAGCACAGCAGTTCCCCCCTCTGCAAGAATTCCAACCGGTTCATGCGAACGCGAAATCTGTCCGATGATGCCGGCAAGCTCCTTTTCGGCCCTATCAGCAGGTATTGCTGTCCTTGTTTCGCCTTTCCCCAGACAATCAGGCTCGTTCATCAACTCCTGTCGAGCAGGACAGTCAAGGACCGTTATGAGCCGTATTTATGGTAACAATACCGCAAATAAGCGAAAAACTTTGGGCAACTATCGCTGCCGGGCAGAGCCTTAAAATATACTTTGACTGCAAGTGGTACGGCCCGTCAAATCTGACATTCCATCAAAGTTACAAGGTCACATCTTCCAACAATTCGGAGGCAAGCCCATCCAGCGTAACGTTGCGCTGTTTTTCACCCGTCCGCACCGTAAACGCCTCCCGGTCTTCGGAAAGATTCCATAACAGCACGGAGTTCGCGGTGGGATACCAGGCGCACACCGCAGGTTTGTCTTCTTCCACATACGGAACGCCGCCCAGCTTGGGCAGGATGTTGTGTTTGAAGACAAACAAGGATTCCAGGGTTTCGCCCAGGGTTTGGCTTCCTTGCGGCGAGGCTTTGGCGCTGGGCCGCACCAACAGCTTTCCCGTGGGCGATTTGGGCGTTTGCCCGGAAAGGTGTTGTGCATCATTATCGGAAAGGAACGTCCATCCATCGCCGGGCAGGGCATCCGTGACCTCAAAGGGCACCCCGGCCGCCAGAAACAGGCTGAACGGATCGTCATCGCCCACGTAACGGCTGGCTTCGCCCCAATAATGCTTGAAGGGGCCGCGCGGCGTGTGCCCCGCGATCCGCTCATGCATGGCGGCGTGGTGTTTCATGGCCGGTTTCAGGGTTTCCCAATGGGTCTTCGGAAACGCCTGAACCCCCGACATGTACATGGTATTGCGCACGTCGGCAATCGTCGAAATGGTGAGCTTGGCCGCCATGTTTTTCGCGGACAAGTGATTGGACGGGAACGCGGTGCTTTCACTGAACGCGCGCTCCGGTGCGGCATAGCGGCGGTGGAACAGGCAACTGAACAGTTCGGCGGTTTTGTTCTTCACTTTTTCAAAACCCGCGTCATCAAACATCAATTCACCCACGCGCAGGGGCGTGTTCGCGTAATCGCCGAGCCGGATGCCCGCTTTCTCCGCGCCGAAATACATTACCATAATCCCCAGTTCAATATCCGGCACGGCCTGTTGCTGCGCCCGGAAGCAGGCGGTCAACTGGTCGCAGGTGAACTCCACCCAGGATCGCAATACGGGAGTGAGTGAACGTGTTTTCACATCCTCCAGCAGTTGCGCCCATTGGTTTTCCGTGTAACCATGGGTATTCAAAAAAGCCTTTTTATGTTCCTCGCAAAAGCAGCCTCCAATGGTTCCCGGACTGATCGCCAGCCGGAAATCGTCATCCAGAAACACCCGTTTGACGCCCAGTTTTTGAATGTCGAGCAATGCTTTCTGGTTTTCCTCCGTGGCGGGCGGATGATGCGACGTCCCCAGGTACCAAGTGCCGTCCGGGCGCATGGCCGGCCGCCAGCGCCCCGGCGGTGTTATGGGAAACCCATCGGACGAGGATTGCAGCGCGTCGCCCGGATGCCCCAGCGGTATGTTGATGATATGCGCGCCCATGCCCGCCTGCTCGATTTTCACCCGCCATTCTTGAATCTTTTCCAGTGGAAATGGCCACTGGCCATAAAAGAACGCTCCCAGCCACAAATCCGACACCCCGGCATCATGAACAATCTCCAGCAATTCCGGGTCGGCATCCAGCGCTTCCGTGGATATGCTTAAATTGAAGATGCGCGAACGAGCGGCGGCGGCATCCTTTTTATTGGCCCATGTGTTCAGCGCACACCCGGCTCCGAGTGCGGCGGTTGTTTTAAGAAAGGTTCTCCGTGTAATCATGCTTCTTATCCTGGTTGGAAATGCCGTGTTTCATTCTATTTCCCGCCCTGCGGCGAAGTTCCCTTGCTCGATGCCTGCTCCAGCAACTGATGCGCCTTGGGGGTGCCGGGCTTGATGGCCAGCGCCTTGATCGCTTGTTCTTTCGCGGCGGCGGTGTCCCCTATGGCCAAGAAGGCCGCGCCAAGATTCACATAAACGTCCGGGTCCCCCGGTTTATGCCGCACGGCCTCGGAAAACGCCTGCACTGCTTCATCGTACCGGCCCAGGGCCAGACAGGCCGCGCCCAGATCGTTCATGGCGTCGGGATTTCCCGGATTCATTGCGCATACGCGCTGGAAAAGCGGGAGTGCCTTTTCCGGGTGGCCATGCCGCATCAGGTCATTGCCGGTGTTGCAGAGCGCCACGTAGTTTTCCGGGTCCACGGAGAGCGTGTGCCGGAACAATGTGCCGGTGTCGCGCCAATAACGGGTCTGCTGCACGCTCAATCCGCCATACGCCATCAGAAGGGTAAACATAAGGCAGTAAATGAATGTCTTGGCATCAGGCCAGCGCAGTATGAGATTTCCTAGAACTGCCGCGAGAACCAGGGCAAGTCCGATATGGGGCACATAGGTGAAGCGGTCCGCCATAATGTGATGCCCGAATGGCACAAAGCCAATCACCGGAACCAGCATCCCCAGGAACCATACTCCTCCCACCATGCAGGGTGCGCCCCGCGCGCTCCGTTTTCCCGCCCACCCCAAGGCGAGGAAGAGCGCCAGAAGCCCCGCCGCCGCGCCCGCCACGCGAATCCCCGTGGCGAATTCCGGTGTGGGCAAAACCGGAATCCACAAAGGATACGGAAACAGGGTTTTGACCCCATATAACGCGCCTGCCACGAGGGCCTGTTCGATGCGCGTGGTTAGGGGAAGTTGTTCACTGGGGGTGATGGCCGGTTGTTCCGCCAGCAGGGTGATACCGCACACGAGCAGAACCAAGGCCATCATGGGTGTTTTTTCCAGCACCAGCCGCCGCAGGGAGTTGACGCCCTGATACCGCTGATACGGCCAATAATCCAGAAGCATCAGGCCGAACGGCAGGGTTACCGCCATGGGCTTGGCCATCAGGGCGCAGGCGCATCCCGCCGTAACCAGGGCATTGCGCCACGCCGTGGGCCGTTTCACATATCCGTCATACGCCAGGAGCGTCACCAAAATGAACAGCCCGTTTAACAAATCCTTCCGTGAAGCGACCCATGCCACGGATTCCACCCGCATGGGATGCAGCGCGAAGCATGCGGCCGCGAGGGCGCTGGGACCCGCCATGCCCGTGATCCGCGTCAGAAATACATACAACAGCAGGGTGTTTATCACGTGAAGCACAAGGCTGGTGAGGTGATGCCCGCCGGGATGCATCCCAAAAGCCTGCACATCCAACGCATGGGATAATCGCGTCAGCGGCGCCCACAGTCCGTCGTCGAAACTGGTGCATGCCCACAGGACGGTATCCCAGGTGATTCCCGCGCGCACCTTTGCATTTTCCACCACATACGCCTGGTCGTCATATTGGATGAATTCATGCCGCGCCGCGCCGCAGAAAACGCATCCCACAGCCACGATCAGGATCAGCGCGAACAAATATTTCTGATGGGATTCAGTCACAATCCAAGTTTCCTTCGTGCCTACGCGGTGTAGTGAAGCATAATTGCCCCGCCCGATGCACATATTCCCCCGCCTGCAACCACTATTGGACCCTCCCCCAATTGCAGTTAGTCCGTGTCCGTCTGTGTTGGCCCGGGTCTTCGCATTTTTTCCCGAGTGGGAGTCATGCCGTCCAATCGTATATGCTTGTGCCGGAAGCAGCAAGGAGATGAGACATGAAAGCTCTGTTATGGATGCTGGCGGCCATTGGGGCAATGTCCGCCGCGTGGGCGGGCGGCTCCGGATACAATGTGCGCGATTTCGGCGCGGTGGGCGATGGCGCCACGAAAGACACCTCGGCTATCCAGAAAGCCATGGACGCCTGTGCGGCGGCGGGCGGAGGCACGGTCCATTTCCCGGCGGGCGCCTATCGTTCCGGAAGCCTTCACCTTAAAAATCATATTACCTTGAATCTGGATAACGGGGCGGTGCTCTTGGGGTGTACAGACAAGGAGGATTATGACCCCTGGGAAACCTTGCCGTTCAAGAACGATGCGGACCAGGAAACTTCCTATTTTCACAATGCCCTGATCTGGGGTGAGAACGTTGAGTATGTGGCCATCACCGGCCCGGGCATGATTGACTCGAATTTCAAAAAGCGCCATGGCCCCAAGGCCATTGCCTTGAAAAAATGCCGGTATGTGGAGATTAGCGGCATCCATATCCGGAACTGCCCGAATTATTGCATCAGCATGCTCGGCACGGACTATGTGAACATTGACGGGGTCACGATTCAGAACGGGCATGCCGACGGCATCGATCCCGATTCCTGCCAGAACGTGCGCATCGCGAATTGCCATATCGAGGCGTGGGATGATGCGATTGTACCCAAAACCAGTTTCTCCTTGGGTGAACGCCGCGCCTGTGAAAACATCACCGTGACAAACTGTTATCTGTCCACCGGCTGCAATGCCTTCAAACTCGGCACGGAATCCGGCGGCGGTTTCAAGCGCATCGCGGTGAGCAACTGCGTGATGACCGGATTGGGGGACGACCCCGCCATCAGCGGGATCGCATTGGAATCCGTGGATGGGGCCAACATTGACGGCGTGACCATTTCGAACATCACCATGGTGAATGTGCGCACCCCGGTTTTCCTGCGCTTGGGCAATCGCGGACGGGATATGGAAACCCCCGTGCCGGGCTCCCTGAAGAATGTCGTCATCAGCACTGTTGTGGCCACGCGCGCCATGTTCCCTTGCAGCATTACCGGCATTCCCAAGCAGCGGATTGCGGGGGTGACGCTTGATACCATCCGCATCACCTATGCGGGAAGCAATCCCCCGCACCCGGCGGACGCGCCTGTGCCGGAATTGGAGGAGAAATACCCCGAAGCCGATATGTTCGGCACGCTCCCGGCCTATGGCTTGTATTGCCGGCATGTGGAAGGGCTGACCCTCTCGAACATGCACTTTGGCTGTGATCGTGATTTTTGGCGATTGACGACCCCCGATGATCGTAACGTTGAATGGGCCAAGGAAGGCCCACCATCCCCCTCCGAACCCGGTGTGCCCGGCACCACGCTTTTTATGGACGACGTCTCGGATGTTATTATTGCGGGGCTGCAGGGCGCTCCCACGGATGGCGCCATGGTGCATTTCGTGAATGTGCGCAATGCCCTGCTGCAAGGATGCACGCCGCCGGGCGATACAAAAACCTTCCTGGAACTGGCCGGTGAAGGCACCCGCAACATCACGTTAATGGGAAACATGTTCGATGGCGTGGAGCAACCGGTGAAATTGGGCGAAGGCGTCCGCCACGGCGCGGTGGAGGCTTGTCCGCCGCTCAAGCAATGAAAGGATGTTATGGCAGTCAAGTGGATTATCAGCGACATTGACGGATGCATCAGTCCCGAGGAATCCATTCCTTGGGACCTCGATCTGTTTAATACGTTCGCGCACATCTCCCAGGACGCCGCGCAGGGCCGGGGCGATGTGGCGCCGATCACGTTGTGCACCGGCCGGCCCCAGCCTTATGCCGAAGTCCTTTTGAAAATTCTCGGCATTCAAGTGCCGGCCGTGTGCGAGAATGGCGCGGTGCTTTACAGTCTGAAAGACAACCGGTCTGTCTATGGACCTGGTGTGACGGCCGGGAAAATTCGCGGCTTGCGTGCGGTGCGGATGTTTATCGAGGCCGAAATCCTCCCCGCCTTTCCTGACGCCGTCTACCAGTTCGGCAAAGAAGCCAATATGTCCGTCTATTCCGGGCGCCCGGAGATTTTTGACGATATTGTCCCGCGCGTTCAACGTTTTATCGAGGACCAAAAGCTGCCCCCGCTCATCATCTGCCCCACCCACTACTACCTGAATCTTTCCATCGAGGGGGTGGATAAAGGTCTTGCGCTGCGGGAACTGATGCGGCAGTTGGGCGTGCGCCGGGAAGAGACGGCGGGCATTGGCGATACGGAAGGCGACATATCCCTCCGGGATTCCGTGGGGTATTTTGCCTGTCCGGCGAACGCCAAACCCGGCATCAAGCAATACGCGGATTACATTTCCCCCTATGAAAATATCGAGGGCGTGCTGGATATTCTGTCCCGCCCCGAATTCAAACGCGCATAACGGAGAGTGCTGCACCATGGCCGATCAGTTTATTTTTACCATGCTTGGGTTGAACAAGTTCTACGGGCAAAAGCAAGTCCTGAAAGACATCAACCTCTGTTTTTTCCCCGGCGCGAAAATTGGCATCGTGGGCGAGAACGGTTCCGGCAAAACAACCGTGCTGCGCATTATGGCCGGGCTGGATCAGGAGTTCAACGGACAAGCCACCTTGTCCAAAGGCTATCGTGCGGGCATGGTGGCCCAGGAACCCGTGCTCGATCCCGGTCTCACCGTCCGCCAGACACTTGAGACCGCCTTCTCCGAAATCATGGGTCTCTTGAAAGAGTTTGAAGACCTTTCCATGAAAATGGCCGAACCCATGGACGACGATGCCATGCAGGCCGCGCTCGACCGCATGGCGGTGCTGCAGGACAAACTCGACGCGGCGGACGCCTGGAATCTCGACACGCGCCTGAATCAGGCCGGTGAAGCCTTGTGCCTGCCGGAGGATGACCGCCTCATCGCCACGCTCAGCGGCGGCGAGAAGCGCCGTGTGGCCTTGTGCAAGGCCTTATTGGAACGTCCGGATTTGCTGCTGCTGGACGAGCCCACCAACCATCTGGATGCCGAAACGGTGGATTGGCTTGAAACCCAATTGCGCGAGTATCCCGGCACAGTGATTATCGTCACCCACGACCGCTATTTCCTGGACAATGTCACCAAGTGGATTCTGGAACTCGAAGGCGGGCATGGAATCCCCTGGGAAGGCAACTATTCCTCGTGGCTTGAGCAGAAAATCAGCAAGCTGGCGGCCGAGGAACGGAAAAATTCCCCCCGCGCCCGGGCTCT
>CAYXPO010000095.1:10118-11545 GCA_964466925.1 uncultured Nitrospirales bacterium | reverse complement strand
TGGGTTCCGCTTCGCTTCACCCACCCTACGAACGAATTAACGTTTATTCCAACGCATCCGCAACGCATCGAAACCCGATTGTGCCGCACCGGTCCAATCCCGGCCATAGATGGATGAATTTCGCATGACTTGTACACGGCTGCGGGCCCCCCTCCACATACCACCCACTCCCCTCCGCCTTAAAAAAACTGCCTCCGCGAAGGATGGAGAACCGCGTGTGCCCGTCATCCCGTTCACTCTCCGTCCACTCCCATACATTCCCCGCCATGTGATACATCCCAAACGGACTCCGCCCCTCCGGCAGTGAGCGCACCGGCATCAGGGATCCGGACAGGTTGCACCGCGCGGTATCAAAATCATTCCCCCACGGCCATGTTCTTCCGTCCAAGCCTTGGGCCGCCAAATGCCATTCAGCTTCTGTGGGCAGACGTTTCCCGGCCCACGCCGCATACGCCCGCGCATCCTCCAAATCCACATACACCACCGGCAGGTCCGCAATGGATTCCGGCATCAACCCGTTCGGCCAGTGCTTCAAGAAATTCTCCGGATGTTTCGGCGTGTAGCGTGTAGCGTCCAGGAAACGCTTGTATTCCCCATTGCTCACTTCCGTCTCGTCCATGAAAAACGGCTTGACCGCGACAATGTAATGGTGCGTCAGCGGCTGGTCGAACGGCGACCCCCACAGATACTCCACTTCCTTTTCCTTTCTTGTGCCAGGGTCGGGGTAGCACCCGCATTCCCTTCTGGGATGCGTAATATTCATCATGATTGCGCCCCCGGCGACATGCCGCATCCCTGGCGCAGAACCGTCCACAATCGGCTTTGTGGGCGAAACCGCTTTTGGGAAAGCCACCGGCTTTTGCTGATTTCGGGCAATGTCAGGCCTATTTCCCCCTTGATTTGTGCCGGGATTCATGTGTTTTTTCTTGCCCACAGCGATACACCCAAGCAGTTCCACAGACCCGATAATGCGAACATGCGTGCCGTTTACTTCCGTTTTGAGCGGGGCATTCGACCAGACATCCCATACCTTTTCCCCCTCCTTGGGAATCTCCAGCAGGGGCTTATCCACAATGGGTTTGCCCGTGTTCCGTAACGTAAAGACCGTCACGTCTTTCCCCGGCCAGCGGTGCGCATACAGTTTTTCCTGCAAGGTGGGATAAAAGGGATCCCACTGATCACTCGTGAAGTGGTCCGAATAGGTTCGAAGAATGGCAACCGCATGCCGCCAAAAAGATCGATCCTCCTTGGACCACGGGTTGTATGTCCCAAAAACATTCTCCCAAATCAGCATCCCGCTGCCATTGAAAAACGCCGTCTCCATTTCTTCCCGGTGTGAGAGGTCCCAGCGGTGGATTTGTTGTTGCATGTGACGCGGCTCAATCCACTTCAGATGCAGCATCCCGGGCGGAATCGGATCCTGGAGC
>CAYXPO010000095.1:2678-10108 GCA_964466925.1 uncultured Nitrospirales bacterium | reverse complement strand
CCACGAAACATTACACAGTGACAACTGTGCAATTGAAGGATGTCCTTCCGGTGCGAACACCACCCCGGGTTTGGCATGGTCCACCGCCGCCCGCAACGCAGGGCTGGCCGCCACCATCGTATCGAGGAAAATGCCATCCGCGTTCAACGCCGACACTGTTTCCGCCAGGCATTCGTCATCCGGTTTCCCGGGACGCGCCGTGCCCAAATCCCAAGGATAATAGGGAATAAAGACCTTAACGCCCCGTTGATGAAACCGCCGCACCACGTCGTTCATCCCCTTCAACCCTCCCGGCATATCCCTGAAAAAATCGAACTGGTTGCGCTCCTCCACGCCAATGCGCGGATACGCCTGCCACAGCAGCACCGCATCATACCCGCCAAATTCCCGTTCCCCATCATCCAGAAACGACTCCACCGTAAATCCCTTGTCCGGATCGTAAATGGAATGGTCATAGAGAAACGTAAAATGACACGTAAACAACCGCGACGCCCATGCGAGATCCTCCCGGTCATAGTTGCCGAGGTCCAGCCCCGGTGCATGGAGAGACGATTTAAGATCATCGTACCCCTTCATTCTTGCCGCATCGTCCACGCGAAACCGCAGCCCGCGAAGCTCCACCGAACCCCGCTCGGCACGGTGCGTGCCGTCCATCCCCACAATTGGACGCCAATACCCCGCCGTATTCGATTTCGGAACGGTTACCGTTGTACCCACAACATGCCACGCCCCATCGGTTGGAATACCGAACGCCCCCTGCGTTTCCGACCACCCGATCCATTGATCATTCGACACATCATTTCGATCAAACGCCACCACCAGCTCATTATTCCCCGAAATCCACCGTCCCTCCACTTCCACCGACACCGTATCCCCCTCTTTCAAGGCCAATGCCTTCGACAACGGCTTTGCCAACCGGATCCATGCCCGAACCCCATCAAACATAAGAACGACCGTCCGTATTCCCTTCCCCTGCCGGGTCCGATCACGATATGCCTTCAAGGCCTCGAGCCATGCCCCGCGATCCTGGCCCTGATCCGGCGCTGCAATAAACGCTTCCGACATCCGCAGGCCCTGCACTTCCGGCAAATTCCACCGGCACCCTTCCTGCGCATCAAACCACTCCGGTCGCAACGCCTCCGCCGTCCCCGCCTCCTGCGCCGCAAAACACATCATCATGGAAACCCAAAAAATCATAAAAATTCCTTTTTCCCTTGAAATCCCATTATGCCAAAACAGCCATCTACGGAATGAATTTGATACTCCACGCTGCCCCGCACATTATTCCGCCCGTCCTGTAACCTTGATGGAAGTTCCATAGCCTCCCGCAACGATTGCCCGTCATTTTCCGCCGCGCCATGCATGTCCGGGTGTGTCAGTGTCGGGCCGTGCCGGCATCCACCTTCTTCAGGCATCCCGCCCCAAAAATAGCCTCTAAAAACATCCATATTGTTCGACAAGATCGCGCATGATGAAGATGCGTTCCTCCGGGGCGCCGGGGGGCACTTGATCCCCGGCATTGGCGATGATCCGCGGGCTTTGGTGTTTGAGGTCCAGCCAGCGCAGCACCGCCGTCCGGAAGGCTTCAACAGTGGATTCCTCGATCCACAGGTTGGGCGGAACGCCCCCGGAGAGAATCAATTCCGCCCCGGCCTCGGCCCGGCATTGGGCGGGATCAAGGTCTCCCATGGGCGCCGGAGTGACCGCGTCAATGCAGTCCACGTTGAGATCGCGAAAAACGGAGAGGAGTCCGCGCAGCCGCCCGTCAACATGAACGGCAACATATTTCCCCGCGTCATGGAGTCTTTGGACCACCTGTGCGTAGTACGCGCGGGACCATTCGTTGAAGAAATCCGGCGGCTGAAGATCACTGGAAAAGTTGTCGCCGACGAGAACCACCTCCGCGGGCGACCGCGCCAGCAGGTCCACGCACCGGAGATTGTTTTGATTGATCTGGTCAATCACTTCCCGTGTGACGTCCGGCCAGTCCACCATGGCATGGATGGTTCCTTCGATCCCGAGCCAGTAGTTGAGCAAATGGCCCATGCCGCTGTAGGCGAACACCGCATACGCCACCCCGGCGTCGCCAATGGCGTCTTTCCACGCGCGGTAGTGCTCCCATCGGGGCCGATAGACGCGCCGTGCGAGGGCATACCCCAGCACGCGCAGTTCCCGCTCCGTGTGAATGCCCCAGGCAGGGATGGCCCAGGAATAACTGTGCGCATCCCACCGGCGCGTCCGGCGAATACCCCCGAGGGGCGTCTGGTATTCCCAGGTGATCTCATTGCCCTCCACGCTCTTGGTCACGCTGACGTGCACATCATCGGGATACGACACGTCATAAAACGAGGCGAGATTGGGCAGATAAAAGCCAATGCCATGCTTTTTGTGAAAATCAATCAACTCGAATTCCGGGGTGTCATACGCCTTGCTGAGATCCCAGGGAAGCCGGTGTTTGTGATAAAACCAATGAGAAAGGTCAAGCATGAACGGCACAACATCCGGGGTTTCGTGGCGGTAAACCGCCAGAATACGTTCCCGCGGCGTCATGGGCCTGTCATCCTTTCCATAAACAAGCCGAGGCAAACCAGCCTGCGCCACCAATGAGCGGCGCTGTCATGAGGCTGATCATCACGGCCCGGTAAATCCGCGACTTTCCCCGCATGGGCGCCAGGCTGAACAAAGCGCCCGCTGCAAGATTGACCACCAGCGCGGAGGCCAGTATCCATTGAAAGCTGAGCGTTTCACCCCCGGCAAGGTCCCAGAAAGCCACCACAAACGCCGTGAATATTCCGTACAACGAACCCAGCACCGCGCCCGCGGGGGTGGCCCACGGGACAAACATCGCCAGGAAAAAGAGGCCAAACATGGGCGCAACGAACAGCCCGTTGGTCTTGGTGGTCACCTCGTACAAATTACCGGGCACCACCCCGATCAATAACGCCAGAAGAATAACGAGCAGCCCGATGGCCGCGGTGGCGTATTTCCCCATCCGCACCTTGCCGGTTTCCGTGAGATTCCGGCGCACGAGATACTGGATTAGGTCGGTATTGAGCACCGTGGCGGTGGATGTCACCCCGCTGGAAAGCGAGGACATCGCGGCGGCCAGCATGCCGGATATCACAAGCCCGGCCACGCCATACCCGGCGAAGTTCACGACAAAATGTGGAAACAAATAGTCGGCCTCCCGCTCGATGTTGAATGGCCCGATCTGGTATTGCGGATGGGCGAGGTAGAATGCGAGCAGCGCAAATCCCAGCGCCATCAAGATCAAGGACACCGCGGCCATGGCTAAACTATTGTACAGAAACGCCCGCCGCGCCGCCTTGGCGTCCCGGGTCGCGAGATAACGCTGGATCGCAAGCTGATCGGAACCACAGGTGCTGATCCACCAGACGGTCGAATGCACCAGGGTTCCGAAGAGTGTTACACGAACCGCCGGATTCATGCTGAACAGCGGCTGCGCATCCCATGCCGGCGACCATTGGGTCGGAATCCAGCCAAAGCCGCCCATCTTCACCGTCACAATGCCGATGCATAAAAACGCCCCGCCGAACATTACAAACGTCTGGATGACATCCGTGAGGATCACCGCCTGCAAACCCCCCAGGGCGGCGTACACCACCGTGGCCGTTCCCAGCACAATCACCACATACGGCAGGGTTTCCGGACTCCAGCCCAAGCATGGAATCACTACTTTCGAGGCACTGAAGACAACGAGCGCCATCCAGATCATGCGCAGGGAAAGAAACAACATCGAGCCAAAAAGCCGGACGCCCCGCCCAAACTTTGTTTCAAGGATTTCATACGCGCTCGTAATGCGCAGCTTCATGATGTGGGGAATGACAAAATAACCGACAATGACAAATATCAACGGCAGGGCCAGAGCATCCAGAATTGCCACCGGGCCGTGTTTCATGATTTCCCCCGGAACCGACAAGTACGATATGGTGCTGATAAGCGTGGAAAAAAGTGAAACGCCCACCATGAACGGCATCATCTTGCGCCCGCCAAGATAATAGTCGTCGGCGGTCTTGTTGCGGCGCGCGTAATACACGCCAATTCCGATCATCCCCGCCATGTAGAGGACGATGACACCCCAATCGGCCGCGCCAAGACCGCCGCGAAGCCCTTGGGTGATTGCACTGCCGGAAGACTCGGCCCATCCGGCGCGTGCGCAGAGCATCCCGGCGGCCAACCCAAGGGCCGCAAGCCTGCGCTTCATGGTAGTGAATGGCATACTTCCCCGAACTCCGGTGCTACTCGATCCGCGCCCATCGAATGGCGGTCTCATCGGTCTTTGCGCCTGCATAATAAACCAGCACCCCCCCGCCTCCCGGCAACGGGGCGGTGTTGGGCAGCCCCACCGAAAAGGCATACATCTCCGACCATGCGTCCTGCATGGAACTCTTCCGCCGGGTCTGCATCTGCCCTGATGATTCATAGATCACCAGGAAGTCCGAAACACGCCAGTTGCTGCCGTCATCGCTGCCGCGGCAAACCTTGATGGCGGGCGGACCGGTTCGGTCCACGTACGGCAGCGCGATGGTCCCATCGGCCAAGGGAAACACCGGGCCGGGCTGGCCGGGTACGCCGGTGGCACACGGCGCGGGCCATGCAAGGCCTTGCGGGCTGGAACAGGAAACGTGAATATCCAGATACGTTGCATTGCGGCGGTCGAACGTCCAGAAAACATCCAGAATCCGCCCATCCGGCAATACCGCCGGACGCTGGTCCCAGTAGAAGATGTTGGCTGCCGGGTCCTGTGCGGCCACCGTGTGCCGGGGCCACGTTTTGCCGCCATCATACGAGAAGATCATCACCGCGGCATGTTCCCACGGCGCACGATCATTGTAGGACTTGTTCAACTCGAATTGACACGCGAGGGTGCCATTCGCAAGGCGCAACACAGGCCCGGTGAGCGGTGTGGGCACATGGAAAGGCGAAGTATCAACTACTTCCAGTGGCGACCATGTACCGCCGTTATCAAACGAGCGTGAAAGGAGAATCCGGGTATCCAGCAACCCTTCGGTGACGTCATTAAAATAAGGGAGGCCGGGATTCGAGGCATCCACCCAGTTTACAACCGCAAGCAGGGAGCCGTCATGAATTGCGGTTATCCCGCAAATCCGCAGTGTGCCGGGTCTGTCCTCAATAACGGGAGCCTGAAACGGCTCAACAGGCCCTTCCCATGTCCGCCCTTGATCGTCCGACCACGTCAGGAAGACACGTTCTCCCGCATTGCGGAGTTTACCCGGCGCGGCGCGAAAGGAACACAGCCAGCGTCCCGCCGGGGTAAGGCATACCATGGGAAATGTCGCACTTGAAGCATCTCCTGTTCCGGAAAACACTGTCCCCGCGCCGGCCACCCGCATTTTTATCCACCTCCAAGTTGTGTTGACGTATCACTGTATAGGCCAAAGTGAGGAGTTTTCAAGCCGGCGAAGCATTCCCACACAGAACTCTGTCGGCGCATTGTCATTAAAGGATGCCGCGATCCGCTTTCCGGATGCATCCCCTCACTTCAACAATATGCCGGCATGTAGTTTCCTGCATGCGGGGCCGGCGCACGTGCATTATTCCCTGTTTTCCGTTCCTATATTTCCCGTAATTTTCTCGAAAACAAACAGGTTATTCAGGCCGAGCTGGAATTTCCGTTTTACGAGCAGCCGGAACGGCGGGCCGCCAAAAAGTTCCATGACGTCCCTCGTCTGAAAACCGTGGTGTTCTTCCAGCGCCATCGCATCAATTACGCGCAGGAATTTCAAGACAGCCAGGATGGTGTCCACCCAAGGGGAAGGCACGGTTATGATGATGCGTCCGCCCGGTCTCAATAGGCCGGCGAGGAACGCCGGCCATTGCCGCAATTCCCCGGCGGGGATGTGTTCCACCACGGCCAGCAGGGTCACCGCGTCAAACGGGCCGCAAGGAGGAAGATTGGCGGGGAACGTCCCCCGGATTAGCCGAACCCGGTCATGGGCGTGATTTTCAGAAACACACACATCAGGATCAATGCCGATGCCGCCCTGGATGGTGTCCTGCAAGAGGGTAAACAGAACGCCACAGGAGGTCCCCACGTCCAGTACTAGGGCATTTTGGGGAACGTAGGGGCGCGCCATGGCAATGCGCCATTTTTGCAGGAACCGGTCCAGTGGTTTCATGGACGGCGCGCTTTCATCGCCGGTCCATTCCCATCATGCTGAGAAAGAAGCCGGCCAGAATGATTTTCAGGCCAAGGATGAGGAGGGTGGCGCTGGGAATCACGATGCGGAGCATTACGGCGGGGTCCAGCGGCCCAAAGGAGGTGCGCCACCAGAGAAACACCGAAGCCAGCGCGCCGAGCATGCCACAGAGAAAAACGACAAACCCGGCCAACAACCCGGTTTCGAGCGTGATGAGGTGAAAAATCTTTTCCAGCCCCGGTTGCTGGGGCAACAAGCCCGTCTTCATCGCGAACACGCGCGCCAGTACGGCAAAGAGGACAAAATCAAAGGCCATGACGATAAGGGTGGAGGTGTAGATAAGCGTGTGCACATCCAAGACAATTCCCGCCAGATGCACGCGGCCCGACACCAGGATGATTACCCCCAGCAGGCCGAGGGCCATCAGGAACAGGCCCGGATACAGGAAGAGCCACCGAGGACTGTACATCAGGAGGAAGCGCAAATGCCGCCAGCCGTCCCGCCAGGATCGCAGGTGGGGGGGGCGGCTCCGTCCGTCGGGCGACAGCGTGGTGGGGACTTCCGTAACGTTCATGTTGAGCAGGGAGGCTTTGACCACAATTTCACTGGCGAATTCCATGCCGGTGGTTTGCAGATTCATGCGCAGCACGGCCTCCTTGGTGAAACCGCGCAGCCCGCAATGGAAATCACCGATGCGGGTGCGAAAGAACAAGCGCCCGAGTCCGCTGAGCACGGGATTCCCGAGGTAACGATGCAGGGGGGGCATGGCGCCGGGCTGAATCCCGCCGCGAAAGCGGTTCCCCATCACAAGATCGTATCCCTCGCGGAGTTTTTCTACAAAGGGCATGATCGCGGAGAAATCGTAGCTGTCATCGGAATCCCCCATAATGATGAAACGCCCGCGGGCCGCCAGAATCCCGCCCATCAATGCGCTGCCGTATCCTTTTTGTTCCACCTGGACCACGCGCGCCCCGAGCGCTGCCGCGATTTCCCGGGAACCGTCCGTGCTGCCGTTGTCCGCAATAATCACTTCCCCGGCAATACCGTTTTTTTCGATGGCGGACAGCGCCTTTTCAATGCAGCGGCCCAGGGTTTCCGCTTCATTCAGGCAGGGCATCACAATGCTGAGTTCGAGCGCCGGCGCGTCTTCTCCGGAAGGCGGGAAGGCCTTTACGCCCGGTTCCTTTTCCATGCGTTGTTTCCCTTTTTTGCCGTGGTTTCCCGCAAGAGGAGGCCCTCTTCGGTTAC
>CAYXPO010000095.1:0-2668 GCA_964466925.1 uncultured Nitrospirales bacterium | reverse complement strand
ACCCTGTTACGTGTTGTTCCGCGTTAACCGTTCCGCTTTTTGACAACGCCTTGAGTGTAACATCTTTATAAGGACGGTTTTCCAGAATCAAGTTGAAGGAGAAATCGAAGTCCAGCATGCGGGGGTTGCCTTCCACGGATGGACATTCGGCCACCACCTTGTCTTCGATAATGGCCACAAGCTTTTCAACGGGCCCCATGGAAAGGACGATTCCCGGAATCTGTATTTTGTTTCCCTCAAGATGGGGCGGCGCCGTTATCACGATATCGGAAGCCAAACGCCGTACATTCCTCCACCCGCCCTGGCCCGGCTGCCTTTCCAAGCCGCCCGCCGCCCATAGGCCGGCCCACAGAACCGCCAGGCCCATCATGACCGGAAACAGGGGCCGGAAGAACTGAAACCGGCGGCCCGGATAGTCCTTGGACGGCGTGTGTAACAGCGGGTGGCACACGTAAAACACCGCGCAAGAAGCCAAGACGGCATAGCTTATGCGCAAGAAACAAAAAAGGCAGAGAATACTTAGACCTGCAAGGAGGAAGAAACTTGCCGCGTACGGGGATGATTTTTTAAGTTCAATCACTTTAGGGAAAAGGGAGAGTTCGTCCTTTTCCGCAGCACTATTTATCGAGGCGGCGGGATAAAGCATCTGGAAAAAGACAATGATGGCCAGAATCATAAACAGGACAACCAAGGGATAGGCGGGCGCCATATAGAGCACGGTAAGGGAGGGAAATGAACTGATATTGATAAAGCTGAGGATGGCCAAGCGGCAAAGCACCGCAATACCAATGATAATGCAGGCCGCCATGAGTGGTGGAATCCGCCGGCGGGCAACGCACAGTGCGAGCGCGCCCAGAAAGGCCAGTGTGCCCAAGGCGGCGAGGATCGGGCCAAACCCTTTATAGAAGACGATGATAGGCCGCAGCACCTGGGTGGTAATTCGGTTCGGCATCATTAGCGGGTGACTCGAAGAGGCAGGTGTGATGGGTGTCAGGGCCGTCCGTTCAAATCGAATCAGCCATCCATCATAACCTTCGCTGCAAGCCTCCTCCAAGGTTACCTCGTCATAAAAAAGCATCCTTTTCACCGCCTTGGCAAAAGAGTGCAGCCAGAGGGGGGCGTAGTGCCAATGCCAAGGGGGCGCAAGGGAGTCCCGGCGGGGGCCGCAGGATATTGCACCGTTGTCGCAGGCCTGGTTAATCTCACGGGCCATTTGTGTGTAATACGCCTCCGCGTGGGCGGCGCTGGCATGATGCCCCTTTTCTTCCGCCGCGAAGCGAAGCGCCCATAAGAACCATCCGCCTTTGATATCCCGTTGCTCTGGAGGCACCTCTTCCGGCCAGCCGAAAGAAGCCCAGTTTCTTCCATACTGGCCTTCCAAGTACGATTCGAGTTCGGCGAATGCCGGGCTTAGGGCATAGAGGCGGTGACGAACCTCCCGCGGCACGGGGACGTCAGGCTGCCAATGTTCCGGCGTAACCCGGGTCAACGCCCCGTAGGCTTTCGGAAATGCGCCCGTTTTCAGTTCGACGATTCCCCGGAAATGATAACAGGCATCGTTAAGAAGAGTAATGCTTCCGGCCCCCAGCACCCATAACAAGGGTGCAATCGGGAGCAGTAGGAGACGCCGGACACGGTTTGCCGTGCGGGAACGCACAATGTCGAAGACAAGCCAGGCAAACAACAACGCGAGGCTGGGCGCCATCCAGACGCCTTCTTCCCGCGTAATGTAAAAATACGCCGAGGACAACCCCAGGACCGTCAACCACCCCGCCATCACGTTCAAGGAACGATACCGCCACAGGATGACCGCGATGCCACAGGCGGCCATAATGAGGGAAGTCGAGGTATAGACACTGTCCCGCATGACCCTCAGCAGGGGTGTGCTGTACATTGAGGGAATAAACCAAAGGAGCAAAAACAAGGAGAATAGAATGCATTTTTGGGGCACCGCCGGACGCAGAGCCCGGATCACCAGCAAGCAGGCGAAAAGATAAAAGAAATGTTGGCCGAGCAGGAGTGGCATTTCCGCCAAGTAGCTTCCGGCAATCCACAAAGGATACCCGGGTCCCTTGGAAAAGATGCAGGAATTATAGGGGCCCAGCCACTGTCCATTCAGTATCGAGACGGCATTGCGGAGAAAAAGCTGATCATCGAGGGATGAACTTCCTGCGGCGGAAAGGGGTTGATCGTGCACCAGCCATAAGCGTAGCAAAACAACCGCCAGAAAAAGTGCGGGGTACCAAGCGGAAATGCCGGGCCGCATTTCCGTGTCTGATTTCCGCTCCCCGGCGGACGCGGTGTGATGCTGCAACTGCGTTTCACTCATTTGACAGGCCCTGATGATTCATGGGCGTTGAGACATGCCGGAGGTACTTTACTGTAAAATGGACAAACGGCTCAAAAAGATGCCTCGGATGGGTTCAAACGAGCCGCCCATTTCCCCCAATCAAACCACGTATCACGTTTGCGGGACATTGAAGCCCCATCATGGGTCTCAGTATACTTTTCACAGTTAGGCACGCAGGTGATTTAGTGGAGAATAGCATAACGAATCAGGAGCCATCCCCTGTATGGCAATCATGGCGGGCGCTCGCCTTGGTTATTGCCGTGCCGGTGGTGCTGTTGCTTCCTTTCGCGGACAAGGCGTTTGAAGCCGATGAACCCT
>CAYXPO010000094.1:9168-11555 GCA_964466925.1 uncultured Nitrospirales bacterium | reverse complement strand
TGGATGGCATGGAAATACTCCGTGCATTGAGAAGTCGCAACCAGCCGGTGTACGTCTTGATCCTCACGGCACGGGATACGGTGGAGGACCGGGTCAAGGGTCTCCAAGACGGCGCGGATGATTATTTGATCAAGCCTTTTTCCTTTGATGAGTTGCTGGCGCGCATCCAGGCGCTGCTGCGCAGGAAATACGCAGTGCCGGCTTCAACGGTACAGGTGGGGGATTTGTCCATCAATCTGACGCAACGGGTGGTCATGCGGGAGGGTGCGCTCCTTGACATGAAACCCCGGGAATATGCGCTTTTGGAATATCTCGCGCTGCGCAAGGGCGCGCTGGTGACGCGTGCGGAGATTGAACAGCACATCTATGATGAACGAGCGGAGCCCATGAGCAACGTGGTGGACTCGGCGATCTGTTCGCTGCGCAAAATTATCGACTTGCCTGGACGGCCCTCGCTTATTCAGACCCGGCGCGGCATGGGGTACATTATGGCGGAGGACATCAAATGAACTCCATGCGAGGACGTCTGGCGCTCACCCTCGCCATGGGACTGCTGACGATTTTTGTTTTGTCGGGCGCGCTGCTCTATGCCTATTTGTATACCGTCCTCTGGAAAGGATTTGATAATGCCGTGCTCGAAAAAGCCAAGGCGTTTGCCCTGACGACGGAATTCCAGGACAACAATATAATCGAATTTGAATTCATTGAATCGGACCTTCCCGAGTACCGGCCCCATCGTAAAGCGGAGTATTTTCAGGTTTGGCGTCCTGATGGAACGGTCGTGGTGCGTTCCCCTTCCCTGGGCAATGACAACCTGCCCGCCCCCCTTCCGAACGCTTCCTATCCCGCGTTCAGCAATTTGCAGTTGCCGGATGGGCGCAAAGGCCGTGCGGTGACGCTGGGATTCTATCCGCGCCCCGGAAATGATCTTGTCCCCGTCGGGGAACCGGCCTCGGGCAAACTCATTGTGAGCCTGGCGATGTCGCGGGGCATAGTTGACAGGACATTGGGCAAGATTCGCAAAGGGCTGCTGATCACGTGCCTGGCGTTTTTTGCAGGAACACTCCCGCTGATCTTATGGTCGGTTCGCGCCGGCCTGCGGTCGTTGGATGTCATTGGCGAGCAAGTCCGTGGCGTGGACGCGGAAAACCTGGCCTTCCGCTTTCACCCGGGGGATATGCCCCGGGAATTGGCGCCCATTTGTGAACGGTTGAACGATTTGCTGGAACGCCTTAATGAGGCCTTTAACCGCGAGCGGCGTTTCACGGCGAATGCCGCGCATGAACTGCGCACACCCATTGCGGAATTGAAGACACTGGCGGAAGTGGGCCTGGGAGAAGCGCGCCGCGGCGCCCTTGGCATGGAAGAGTATTTTCTGGATGCGGTGGAGGTGGCGAAACACCTGGAGCACTTGACCGAAACGCTTTTGGCGATGGCGCGGTGTGAAGCGGGCATTCAGATGCTGCAGTGGCAATGGGTGGAGGTTTCCAGGGTTTTGCAGGAGCTTTGGACGCCGCTGCTGGAGCGGATGGGCACGCGGACGCTGAAAACGTCCGCCACGCTCGCGGGGGACGTGCTGGTTCAGACGGATGCGGCCCTGTTTCGCGCCCTGCTCACCAATCTGTTGGAAAATGCGCTTGCCTATACGCCGGATGAGGGGGAAATACACCTGTCGCTTTCCCGCCAGGATTCCACGTTTTTTTTAACCGTGGCCAACACCAGTGATTATCTCAACCCTGACGATGTGAACCATCTGTTTGAACCGTTTTGGCGGAAAGCGGCTACATCCCGTGAGGGGGGGGCGCATTGTGGCGTGGGTTTGTCGCTAGTGGCCGCGTACGCGAAAGTGCTCGGCATTTCCCTTCACGCGCAATTGACGCCGTCCTCATTTCTTGAAATCACCTTGTCCGGCTCCCTCGAAAAGAACGAATAACCCGGTTCTTTCCTCTCCTGAAATGTTCACACAGGCCCCGGGCGTAATCTTCCGGTAATTTGGGAATTGATATCCTCACACCATCATGGACAGCGTGTTTTCACGTCAATTGCGGACGAAGAGGCGTTTGTCCAGCAACTCAGGAGAGTGACAAATGACAAGCAAGTTAGGCCGTGCAGGGCAAATGACATTGACGGCGCCCTTGTTGGACAGGAAATGGATACCCAAGAAAAAACGGCTCATCTTGGGGGCGGCAATCCTTTTGGCTGCGCTGGCCGGCGTCCGGTATGGTTTCTGGGTGACGGCATTCTGTGTCGGCATGTTGGCGCTTATGCTCGGTTCATTGCGCGGCATCCGGTATGCCTTGGCCCATGTGGGTGTCCGCCGATTGGAAGAAAAGTGTGCACGTTACCACTTGGCAAACCACATCGAATCCCTCAAGTCCCGCGAGAAC
>CAYXPO010000094.1:0-9158 GCA_964466925.1 uncultured Nitrospirales bacterium | reverse complement strand
CGGAGAGCAGGTTGAGGTGCCGAAGGGGCAGGTCGTGGTGCTCGGAGACAACCGTAGCACGATGAAAGTCCCCCCCGTGATGTACCAGAAAGTGAAAGAGGAAAACCCCGCCGTTGTCTTTAATACGGGAGACTTGGCACGTTTCGGGACCGCACGGGAATATACCGGACGATACCTGCCCCTGCTGGAGATCATGGCCCCCATCCCCGTCTTCAGCGTGCCGGGAAACCATGATCGCGGCGCGCGTAACGATTTCGCGGCGTACCGGGCGGTGCATGGGCAAGACCGGTTTTCATTTGATTTCGGCCCCTGCCGGTTCGTGGGCATCAACAACGGCAAGCGCAAACGGCTGAAGGGCGACGACCTCCTATACCTGCACCGTGAACTTGGCAAATCGCCCATCCGGTACAAGTTCGTCTTCCTCCACATCCCTCCCCGCTATTTTGAGGATGGTGTGGTCACGGTGGAAAAGCGCCGTGGTTTTAAGAAACTGGAAAACGAGTTCCGTGCGCTGATGGCGCAGGAGCAGGTAAACGAGGTTTTTATGGGCCATATTCATGGGTACGCCACGAAAACGGTGGACGGCGTTCGCTACACGCTGACGGCGGGGGCGGGCGCCCCCTTGAGCAAGCGGCTGCCCGTGGAGGCCCGTGTTCACAATTATGTTGTGCTGCACGTTGGCGCGAACGGTCTGAAACGCGAGGTAGTCCGCGCGGTCAACGGCCGATGGGTTAGAGAGGAAGAATATCTTGCTGAACCGGCGCCATCCCCGAATCCTCTATTGAGTCAAGTTGCCTGACGCAGAACCGGCTTTGTGTATGATCAGCGCTATGCATCAGGAAGCATGGGCAAAGCAAACGGCTAAACGCCCCGGGCGGCCAGCAACGCTTCCGGGGTTCGGCACAGCCGCACGACCTCGCCCAGGAATCCGACGATGTGCTCGTAGTCCATGGCACGGTGATCGAAGCAGACGGAGGCCGGCATGATCTCGCGCGCCGCGATATGGTCCCCGCCCCGATCATCCGTGACAACCACGGGTTTTTTCCGGGCGGCGGCCAGCCCGATGGCGGTGGTGTGCGGCGGGATGATTTCCAGCAGGCCGAAGTACGCTTCGAGTTCGGGCATAAGGCTGCCGATATTGGAAACGAGCGTGGTGGCGCAGAGCAGGTCCTTGGCCGTGATGCGGTCCTCCGGCGGGATTTTTTCATAGGCGCGGCGTTCTTCGCGGGAAGGCAGCGCCAGCCGCGCTCCGCCGATGAAATTCGAGTAGAGGCGCTGGAGGACGGTCAAAAACTGGCCTTTCCGCAACCGTTCCCAGGTATCGCCGAGGCCGGCTTCCAGCAGGAGCAAATCCACATTGGTGTTGCCCACGCGCCGCTTGATGTCCTGCATGCCCGCGCAGACCTCGCGCAGGGATTTTTGATTCACCTGCTGCAGCACCGGCGTGATCATGCGTCCGTCCGCGGAACGCAACGGCACCGCGATATTGACATCCTGCGAGACGGACATCGCGCCGACGCTGGTGCGCCTGTTGTAGAAAATATGCGCATTCATGACCGGCGAATGCTTCAGGGCATCCCCAATGATCTTCAGCATGACGGAATTGAGGGTTACGCGCACCCCCGCGAACTCCGGGCGGTGCGCAACATCCCGCGCGAACGCCTGCACCTCCGTCACGTCGAACTCTACAAGCACGCTGACATGCGGGGTGTTTTGCCACGCTTCGGAGGTTTTATGCGCGACCACGCGCCGCTGAATGCCAAATTCATACTGTTCCATGCGTCATCCGCCATGTTGTTGGGGGTATTGGGTCACTTGCCGGCCCAAGAGTGATTGGAAGTCCTGCCGTTAACCACAGGATTGTGTGGTTAACGAACTAGGGGTAGTATACCACAAAACGAGGGGAAATTTCGGATGGATCCGGCTGATCCGGAGGATCCCGCCGATCCGTCTGACGTGAAACCTTCTTCTTGATTTTATTCCATATAAGCGCTTACTGTTTTATGCGGGCGAAATTGACAGAAATGATAAAGAGGAGGTCTTGCAATGAGTGGTACAGGGCGCGTCAAGGTTGGGATTATCGGGTCGGGGTTTGAGGCGGATATCCATGCGGAGTCGTTTAAGACGCTGCCAGACGAGGCGGAGGTGGTTGCGGTGGCCTCTCCCACGCCGGGGAACGCGGAAGCCTTTGCCAAACGCTTCGGTATTCCCCGGCACTTCACGGATTACCGGAGGATGCTGGCGGAGAAGGACATCGAGATGGTGACCATCGCCGCGCCCAATGCGCTCCATGCCCAAATGACGGTGGACATCGCGGAGGCGGGAAAACATGTCCTGTGCGAGAAACCCTTGTGCATGACGCTTGAGGAAGCGGACTGGATGATTGACACCTGCAAACGCAAAGGCGTCTTGCTGATGTACGCGGAGGAATTGTTTTTCACGCCGAAATACGTCCGCGCGAAACAAATGGCGGACGATGGGGCCTTTGGCCGGGTGTATCTGGTGAAGCAAAGCGAGAAACATTTCGGTCCGCACGGGGACTGGTTCTGGAATGTGGAAAAATCAGGCGGTGGAGTAATGATGGACATGGGATGCCACGGCATCGCTTTTTGTTATTGGTTTCTCAACCGAGTCCCCATCAAGAGCGTGTATTGCCATCTGGCAACCCATGTGCACGCGGACAAGACGAAGGGGGATGACGACGCGCTGTGCATCCTCGAATTTGCCAATGGCGCGACCGGATTGATCGAGGACAGTTGGGCGCGGCGCGGCGGCATGCATGACCGTGCCGAAGTCTACGGCGAAGGCGGGCTGACCGTGGCCGATCTCCACATGGGCAATGCGCTGCCCACCTTCAGCGAATATGGGTATGGCTATGCCGTGGAAAAAGCCCCCACCACGAAAGGCTGGACGTATCCCGTGTACGAAGAACTCTGGAACTATGGGTTCCCCCAGGAAATGCGGCACTTTGCACGCTGCGTCCGCGGAAAGGAAACGCCGCTGGTCACGGGCGACGACGGACGCCTCGTGCAGGAAGTGCTCTATGCCTGTTACCAGTCCGCGGGAAAAGGAGCCAAAGTCGAACTGCCATTTCGCCCCTCAGGTGTGAAACGCCCCATTGATCTCTGGCGAAATCCAGTGTGAGGCGTTTGTTTCCTTTGTCGCATGGTCCCAGGAATCCCAGACTTCCCATCATTTTCCCATCAACTCCATCAGCATCCTCTCAAATCAATCTCATTTGGGGAAGGTGGTCTTAAACAGCACCGCCTGGCCCACAGAGCCGATTTCCCGAAGCCAGGGCGTCTGGCGCAGTGCCTCCACGGTCTGTGGGTCAATAGGCCAAGTGTCGGGACAATACACAAGATCCACGCACCAATGTTGGGCAATCACATGGCGGTAACCATCGGGCGTGTTGGGATCAAAAAAAACATCCGTATCTGTTTTCAACTGGACGTAGGATTGATCGGTCAGATTAAACGTTCCCACGCCAAACACCACGGGATTGCCCTGATCCCGGGTTCGTGGCGCGGACGGATTGAAGGTGGCGGTCAAGCGGCGTCCCCGGCTCAAGGCAATGACATCGGATGCGGGCGCGGGCGCCAGCACCATGGCATCGGGCGTGACGGAGACTTCTTCCATTAGGGCCGCGTCATTAACACTCATAATCTCTGCATGATACGAGGTAAAGGGGCCTTGTGCGTTCTCACGGCCCACCGGCCCCTGAAACGCGAACGAGGCAATGCACACGGACGTCACGCCGCAGAGCATCAAGAAACCCCAAAGCACCCGGGCCGGCGCGGGGTTGAGCCGTTGCAGTCCGAGCACCGTGAAGAGGCAGAGCGGCAGCCACAGAAATACTTGCAGCCGTTGCGGGCCAAAGCGGAGAAACCAGCCCTGCCCCCATCCAGACAAGGCCACGGACAGATACATCAGCAGCCACACCGCCATCCAATCCCAAGGTTGTTCGAGTTCTTGGACTTCGGGCCTTTTCATGGCCGCCATCAGCCCCAGGACCGCGCCCGCGAGCGCCCAGTCCGAAATATGCGCGGCCACGGAACCATCGCGCCCGGTGAACAGGTTGCCGTAATACCCTTGATACAGCACATAGAGGACCGCATAGGCGGCGAGATACCCCATGGCGGGAAATCCCAGCAGGCGCCCAAATTTCGGAAGCCGTTGAACCGAATGCCAGAGGGGCTTTGCCGACAGGATCAGATGCAGCCACGCCACCGTAATAAATGGCGAGAACCACATGGCCATATTGCCCACCTCAACATGATTTTCCATGACGGTGGGATTGACGCTCATCCATTGATACGCGGCGGCGAATCCCAACAGGGATGGCACCAAATAGCCGAACGCCAAGACCGTGCGGCGGCTCCAGGGCAGTTCCGGCTCGAAGAGCAGGAACAACACGGCCAATCCCGAAACAAATACCGCGAAACGCGCATTGATTAAACTGCCGATGCCCGCGAAAAACAACCAGCACAATAGATAGGGAGACGCGGACGTCCGTGCGGCGCGCACCACTGCGGCGAAACCGCCGAGGCAAAAGGCCAGGGAAAGCGTGTAGTAAAAGCGGGGATAGAACAGGACCGGATTCAGGTGCGGGCCTTCCATGAGTTCATAGAGGGCGAAGCGGGTGAAATAGGTCTCAAAGCGCGGGTGCCCGTGCCAGCCCAAAATTCCGGTCAGAAGATACAGAATGCCGCCCAGGCCGCCGGACAAAACAAACAACACGAATGTGCGTTCCGCGAGCCGTGGAAGCAATTCCCGCAAGAGCCAGTAGACTACCGAGAGGAAGCACAACACGCCGAATCCATTGGCGAACCCGTATAACAGGAAGGGCGGCAGACCCAGGTTGCGGAAGCGGCCCAGTCCCTCATACAGCAACAAATGCGGCATGCTGAAATACGCGGGAGAATACCGGCCATGACCCGCGTTGCAGGTGGCGTACGGGGATTCAAATTGCGAATCAACACTCACCATGCTCTGGAAAAACAAGGCGCTGTCGGGGATGTGGAGTCCCGTGGGGATGGTTCCCAAGGGCGGCGCAAAATAAATGAGCAGGTGGAGGACGGGTTGAATCGCCGACAGCACAACGATGATCGCGACTATCCCCCATGAGAGGGGCCGGGGTTGTTCGTTCATCGTTTCACCTTGAATAGCGCCCCGCGGCCCTGTTCGGCGGTACATTCCAGCCAGGGCGTGCCGCGCAGTTCCTGAATTACCGCCGGATCCACCGGTGTGGTGTCCGGACAATAAACATAGTCAACGCACCATTCATCAATCAACTGCCGCCGTTGCGCCTCTGCGGTTCCCGCCGAGAAAAACACCGCCACCGCGCTCCGTACGTCCGGCATCACTTCATGCGAGTAATCCATGGTGCCGTTGCCATACACCACGTGCATGCCGGGCCGCAGCGCGATAATATCGCCAAAGAGCGGATCACCCAGCGAGGGGGCGAGCACCGTCCCATTATCCAAACGGTTCATTAACGTTATGTCCGCGTCGGTAACAAAACAGTAATTAGTCCAGGGAAAAAACCGTTGCGCGGTGTTCACCCCGAGCGGTCCATAGACCACGGTCCAAGTCACCAGAATCGAGGCAATGCCACATCCAACAAGGCTGGTGATGAAAGCGTCGGCTGTTTTCGGCCATGTCACGTGCAGCCGCTGAATGCCGTCCGCCGCCAGGACCGCCATCGGCAGCCCCAGCATCACCATGCCCCGCTGCGGCATGAACTGCATCCACCAGCCTTTGCCCGCCGCGGATACGCTCGCGCAGAAGAACACAAGGAACCACAGCGCCATCCACCCCGGCACGGACAAGTAGCCCTCCTCGCGGACGGCTTTCCCGCGCCATAGACCCAGCCCCGCCCCCGCCAATGCGCCCGCAAAAGCGAAATCAGACACGGCCAGTGCGGCCGATGTGTCGCCGCCTGTCAGCCAGTTACCGTAATAAGCCTGATACGCCCCATAGAGCAGCCCATAGACCAGGGCATACCCGCAGGCCGCGCCGCCCATCATGCGCGGCAGCCACGGCAACTCCCGCAGACCGCGCAGCAACGCCCCCGGCAAAAAGAACCAATACAACAGCGTCGCGCTGATGAAGGGCATCAGCCACATCACGCCCCCCAGCGACCGGAACACGCTGTCTGCCAAAGCGGGATTGCTCATGGACTGAAGATAGGGGATATACGCCGCCGCCAGAGAAATAAGGAAAAAGGGGATGCCCGGCCAGCCCTTCCATACGGGATTCGTTTTGAGCAGAGTGAGCAGGAGGCCCACACATCCGATCATGGGACCCACACGGAAATTCACATAGGCGCTGGCCGCCACACAGAGCCATCCGGGAAACGATTTCCACGCACGGCCCTTCATTGCCTGATACAAAAACGCAAGGCCAAAGAAGCCCACCCCCAGGGAAAGCAAGTAATACAAGCGGTCCAACAACAAATACGGTTGGAACCGCGCACCTTCGTTCAGGTCGTATGCAAAAAAGCGAAAAAACCATTTCGGAAACGCGGGGTCCTGTTGCAGGCCGAAGATGCTCGTGACCATGTAAAGGATTCCGCCGGCGCCGCCGCCCAGGGCGAAAAGGAAAAAGGCCAGACGCGCCTGGCGCGGCACGGTGACGCGCAATAAATAGAGCGCCCCAAAAAGAAGAACCATGAGCGATAGTGCATTCGCGCACGCCAGCACATAATAGGACGGAACATGGAACGCCTCCGCCACCATGCCCAGCGTTCCGTACAGGCGGTGGTGCGGCAACACGTACAGGCTGGGATGATGGTCCCCCAGCGGCGAGTTGCACTTGGCATAAGGCGAGAAATAGCCCTCGCGGTAATGCGCCATCGCGGACAAATAGGCGTAGCTGTCCACCGTGTGCAGCCCGCTTGGCTGGAATCCCGCGGGCGGGCATAGGGCCACCCACACACTAACCACAGGGGAAATCAGCGCCAGCGCCGCAATCAGGAGGAACTCCCATACGCCGTTTGACACACCCGTATGCTTTCCATCACCTATTTCCATGGGGGAGAGTATACACAAAACCGGGCGGGGTATTCGTTGATACGCGGGGGGATAGAACCGGTTGCCCGCGCTACATGCCGCGCCCGATGCACTGGTAGATAAACCCCAGTTCGCTCATCTTATTCGCGTCCAGCATATTGCGCGCATCTATGATGACGGGTTGCCGGAGCGTTTTCTTAATGCGTTGCCAATCAAGCGCCGCGAACTCCGCCCATTCCGTCATGATGAGCAGGCAATGGCTGCCCTTGGCGGCGTCATAGGAATCCTTGCAGAACACCACGGATTTCAATTCGGGCTTCGCCTTGGGCATGGCCTTGGGATCATACGCCCGGATGCGCGCCCCGGCCTGCTGCAGACGCCGGATCATTTCGATGGGCACGGAATTGCGTATGTCGTCCGTGTCCGGTTTGAAGCTGAGCCCCAGCACCGCGATGGTCTTGTCCTTGATGATCCACAGCTTGTCCTCGATCATTCTGACAAAGGCCTGTTTCTGCTCTTCGTTCACATGACGGACGCTCTTTAACAGGTGAAAATCATATCCGCTTTTCTCGGCCAGCCGGACAAAGGCATCCACGTCCTTGGGAAAACAGCTTCCGCCGTAGCCGATACCCGCGTTCAGAAAAGCCCGGCCGATGCGCTTGTCGTAGCCCATCCCCTCGGCGACCTTCTCGACATCCGCGCCCACCCGGTCGCAGATCTGGGAGACCGCATTGATAAAGGAGATCTTGGTCGCCAGAAAGGAATTCGACGCATGCTTGATCATCTCGGCGGTCGCCCTGTTGGTCACGACGACCTTGGCCTTCAAGGGCGCGTAGATCTCCCGCAAAAGCTTCTCCGCGCGCGACGACTCCACGCCGATCACGATCCGGTCAGGGCTCATGAAGTCCGCGATCGCTGATCCTTCCCTCAGGAATTCGGGATTGGAGGCAACATCGAACTCGAGGGCAGGCTTCTTCCCCTTCTTGAAACGCGGATTCATGTTCAGGGTCACGGTCCTCTCGACACGGCGGCCAGTTTCTGCAGGGACCGTCGATTTCTCGACGGAGAAGACTTCGTCCTTCACTCTTCAGGGAACAGAGCTGCACATCGGAGAGTACACCGCCCGCGGCGAGGTCACATTTCGTGCCGGCGAGGCAGAAGGGACGTTGATCGGCGAGGGCGTCGCCGTGTTCGAGACCCCCGAAGGCGATCTGCTGGTCGCGGTCGTAACGTGGGACGTCGCCGCCGAGCAGGACGGCAACCGGGCGAGTGAGCTGCGATTCTCCTGGCGCGATTCCGTCGAGTTCAGCGATGGGACCGTCGTCGCGAGTACTGGGCGGTTCGCGGACGCGGAAGACCGTCCGCCGGGCCTAGTGGTCATCGCGATAATCGCAATCCTGATCGGTCTTCTGGTGCCTGCCGTTCAAAAATAGCGAGACATGGTCGCCCCGGCAATTTGAGGTAACCCCGCGCCGGGCCGGGCGAGCCAGCTTGTACGCTAACCGAGAAATCTCATTGACCCGCTGAGCACAACCAAAGGAGAAAGACCGCGATGAGGAAGTTTGGAGTTTAGTGCATCGCCAACGCGTTGCTGGCGATTCTGAGCGTGCCGACACAAGCCCAGACGCCACTGGGCACGCCGTTCGCGTACCAGGACCAGCTCAAGCCGTGCGGCCAGCCCTTCAACGGCAACGCCAACCTGGTGTTCCGACTCACCCGCCCCACCGCACACCGCTCCGACCAGGCCGGATGACATTTTCAGTATGGACAGGAACGGCGGCAGCGCGCACGACACCCGTCGCCAGGCTCCGATTGGAATCTTCTGGGGGGAAATTCGGCCGCCGAGCCTCGACAAACCCACGCTCCACGCTAAGCTGGTAAATAGGACCGAAGTCATCCTATACGCCCGTCGACCTCAAAAGGAGGAGCGGCGGGCGATTGCCAGCGACCGTATGGCACATCGCTGTAAATCCAGACGCGTGCATCCTTCGAGGGCGCAACGACGTTGTTCGTCTGCGCCGTCGGGGGTGGTCCGCTCGCGGTGCTGCGTGAACGCCACCAGCCCGCCGGAACAGTGAATCGAGAGGGTTCGTGGGCAACCCCCCAGCGGGCCCGGTGAACTTGCGTCGCGGCTTGATAGTCGGT